>CANPZR010000171.1 GCA_947589175.1 uncultured Lachnospiraceae bacterium
TAAACAACTGCTGTATCATCGGTAACAGTTCGATTAAATTTTCTATTTTCTGGCTCATGGTCATTCCTCCGTGTAATTTGGGTATCAAAGAATGCTGTTATATATCATATATCATACTATAGTTTTCAGAAATACGCAAGAAAAACTTCAGAGGGAATTTTGGGGCTGCGGCGTGAAACGACCGCAAACTTGCGCTAAAAAATGCTTGACATTTTGATTTGGTTTAGAGTATAACATAATTGTATAGAGAATAAATGTGCAGCATGGCGTTGTTTTTTTTGATAAGATAAAATAGCAGAAGGAAAATTGTAGAGAAAACAAGTAGCAGCAGGAGGATTAAATCTCATGTGGTTAGCAGACGGATGGCGCGACTATGAAGTGTTGGACACTTCCTCCGGGGAGAAATTAGAGCGGTGGGGGAAGTATATTCTGGTGCGTCCGGATCCCCAGGTAATCTGGCAGACCGGTCACGCCGCGCCGGAGTGGAAAAAGAAAAACGGTCATTATCACCGCAGCCACAAGGGGGGCGGCGAGTGGGAGTTTTTTGATCTGCCGGAGCAGTGGGACGTCTCCTATTCGCTGGCGGCCCTGCCCGAGGGGCAGAATGAGCTGACATTCCACCTCAAACCATTCAGTTTCAAGCACACCGGGCTTTTTCCAGAGCAGGCAGTGAACTGGGAGTGGGCGGCCGGATTAATCGATGGACGGAAGAGAGAAGCCCCCTCTAATGAGATCAAAGTGCTGAACTTGTTTGCCTATACGGGCGGCGCCACTTTAGCCTGTGCCAAAGCGGGAGCGTCGGTGGCTCATGTGGATGCCTCGAAGGGAATGGTGACCTGGGCGAAGGAGAACGCGGCGGCCTCCGGGCTCGCGGACGCGAAGATTCGTTATCTGGTGGACGACTGCGTGAAGTTTGTGGAGAGGGAGATTCGGCGGGGAAATCACTATGAAGGAATTATCATGGATCCGCCATCTTACGGGAGAGGGCCGAAGGGCGAGGTCTGGAAGATAGAGGATCAGATTTTTCCGCTGATACAGCTGTGTGTGAAGCTCTTGTCCGATGAACCGCTTTTCTTTCTTGTCAATTCTTATACTACGGGACTGCAGCCGGCAGTGCTGTCTTATATGATGAATCTGGAGATTGCCAGTCGGTTCGGCGGGCAGGTTCAGGCGGAGGAAATCGGGATCCCGGTGAGGGGAGGAGATCGACTGATTCTTCCCTGTGGCGCCAGCGGACGATGGATGCAGCGAGAGAACTTGTTCGCTCAGGAATGGAGATTAAAATGATTCATTTATATTACGGGGACGGAAAGGGCAAGACGACGGCGGCTGTGGGACTTGCGGCGCGCATGGCCGGACACGGGAAAAATGTTTTTTTTGCTCAGTTTATGAAAAGCGGTTTCACGGGAGAACTGGAAATTTTGAAAGGAGTTTCTTCTATATATATAGGAAGGCCGCAGGGGAAATACGGATTTTACTCCTCGCTGTCCAATGAGGACAAGGCGAGGCTGACCGGAGAGCACAATCAGATTCTTTCTCTGGCGCTGGAGCGGATGCAGGAAGGACAGATTGACCTGCTTGTGCTGGACGAGATTACATATGCCTATCACTATGGCCTGGCGGACAAAAGACAGATACGGAAAGTATTGGCGATGGCGGCAGACATTGAAGCGGTCTGCACGGGACGCAGGCCGGCGGATCTGTTTTTTCAGTATGCCGATTATGTGACGGAGATGAAGAAAATCCGCCATCCCTACGACGAGGGTGTCGCCGGGAGGGCGGGAGTTGAGTTCTAAGAAATTTTCTTATAAAAAAATCATGCGAAAAAATTTCGCATGATTTCTAAAAAAACACTTGCATTCCATTCCTTTTTATGGTATAGTTAGCGTTGCTGTGACATGATAGCGATGAAGCGCGAGGTTGCCACCGGGAGGTGGGTTTTTCCGTGGAGCGAATGTCAAGAGGCCGGAGATCAGCATTTTTCGGCCGGTAAACCTGACGGCAAGTCACTGTACAGAAACATATTTTCTGCCACGAGCAGATAAACGTGTGAGTCCCGCCTCTGGATGACAGAGGTATTTATAATGAACCGATGCGACACACACGGATGAGTGTACAGTCACCACTTGTCGTACTATTCAAAAAAGAGTACGAAAAGGAGGCGGCTATTTTTATGGCAAGTCAAAAAATGAGAATTATCTTGAAGGCGTATGATCATCAGTTGATCGATTTTGCAGCATCAAAGCTGATCGAGACTGTGAAAAAGACAGGAGCGAAGGTGAGTGGGCCTGTGCCACTGCCGACCAAGAAAGAAGTGGTCACGATCCTGCGTGCGGTACACATGTACAAAGATTCCCGCGAGCAGTTCGAGCAGAGAACGCACAAGAGACTGATCGACGTGCTGACGCCTTCGCAAAAGACGGTAGACGCACTTTCCAGAGTGGAACTGCCTGCCGGCGTTGCGATTGATATCAAGATGAAAAACGCGTAATTGCTTTTTCGATTGATGAATTGGCTATGATGCAGGTCTACGGTTCAGGACATGACAGTAGCCATCTAGGATGATTGCTTCTTATTTATAAGGAAGGCAATCCGCTGTAGAATATTTAGGAGGAAAAGAAAATGAAAAAAGCTATTGTAGCTACCAAGGTTGGAATGACTCAGATTTTCAACGAAGACGGTGTTTTGACACCGGTTACTGTACTTCAGGCCGGTCCGGTCTATGTTTCCCAGATCAAGACGGTGGAAAATGACGGATACGAGGCAGTACAGGTCGCATACGGCGATGTTCGCGAGAAGCTTTTGAACAAGCCGGAAAAAGGACATCTGGCCAAGGCGGGAGTGGAGAACAAGAGATTCCTCACGGAGTTCAAGTTCGAGAACGCTGCCGAGTATGAGCTGGGCCAGGAGATCAAAGCTGATATTTTTGAAGCCGGCGACAAGGTAGACGTTACCGCAAAGACCAAAGGTAAGGGATTCCAGGGTGCCATCAAGCGCCACGGACAGTCCCGCGGACCGATGGGCCACGGCTCCAAATTCCATAGACATGCAGGTTCCAACGGCGCTGCATCCGATCCGAGCAAGGTGTTCAAGGGCAAGAAGATGCCTGGACAGATGGGTGCGGTACAGGTTACGATCCAGAATCTCGAGATCGTGCGCGTGGACGCGGAGAACAATCTTCTCTTAGTCAAGGGCGCTGTGCCGGGACCGAAGAAATCGACAGTAATCATTAAAGAATCCGTTAAGGCCGTTAAGGCGTAACTTTTCGGAAAGGAGGAAACACAGATGGCAAGTGTATCTGTTTATAATAAGGAAGGCAAAGAAGTAGAGAAGATCGACCTGAATGATTCCGTCTTTGCCGCTCCGGTAAATGAGCATTTAGTTCATATGGCAGTTGTTCTGCAGCTGGCCAATAAGCGCCAGGGAACACAGAAAGCTAAGACCCGCTCGGAAGTGCGCGGCGGTGGAAGAAAGCCCTGGAGACAGAAGGAAACCGGACACGCAAGACAGGGTTCGATCCGCGCTCCGCAGTGGACAGGCGGCGGCGTAGTGTTCGCGCCGGTTCCGAGAGATTATTCCTTCAAGATGAATAAGAAGGAAAAGGCAGCAGCGATCCGCTCCGTTTTATCTTCCAAAGTCAGCGAGAACAAGCTGATCGTGATGGATAATCTGGATTTTGAGGCGCCTAAGACCAAGGAGATGAAGAACATTCTGAACAATCTGAATGTAAACAAGGCTCTGGTCGTTGTAGACGGCGACGCGTCAAACACCCTTCTCTCTGTGAGAAACCTGCAGGAGGCAAGAGGCGTGTACAGCAACTCCATCAACGTCTACGACATGCTGAAGTATGACACGGTAGTGATTACCAAGAGCGCTGTAAAAGCAATCGAGGAGGTGTACGCATAATGGCAGATCTGAAATATTATGACATTATTTCCAAGCCGGTCATCACAGAGAAGGCTATGTCTGGTATGGAATTTAAGAAATACACATTCTATGTGCACACAGATGCAACCAAGACCCAGATCAAGGAAGCAGTCGAGAAGATGTTTCCGGGAACGAAGGTTGCCAAGGTAAATACCATGAACCTGGACGGCAAGAAGCGCAGACGCGGCATGGTTGTCGGCAAGACCGCTAAGAGAAAGAAAGCGATCGTCCAGTTGACCGAAGACAGTGAAGATATTGAGATTTTTGAAGGCTTATAATTGAAAGGAGCGTAAATCATGGGAATCAAAACCTATAACCCATATACCCCTTCCAGGAGACAGATGAGTGGTTATGACTTCAAGGAGATTACCACATCTACTCCGGAGAAATCCCTGACCGTATCCCTCAAGAAGCACGCGGGACGCAACGCGCAGGGAAAGATCACGGTGAGACACCGTGGAGGCGGATGCAGAAGAAAGTACAGAATCATTGACTTTAAGAGAAATAAGGACGGTATTCCGGCTACTGTAAAGACCATCGAGTATGATCCGAACCGGACCGCCAACATCGCGTTAGTCAGCTATGCGGACGGCGAAAAGAGATATATCCTGGCTCCGGTAGGGCTTCAGGTAGGACAGACAATCATGAACGGACCGGACGCAGAGGTGAGAGTCGGCAACTGTCTGGAACTGAAGGATATGCCGGTAGGTACTCAGATTCACAACATCGAGATGCACCCAGGCCACGGCGGACAGTTAGTCCGCGCAGCAGGCGTCAGCGCGCAGCTGATGGCTAAGGAAGGCAAGCACGCCATCATCCGTATGCCATCCGGCGAGATGAGAATGGTGCCGATCGTGTGCCGCGCGACCATCGGACAGGTGGGCAACACGGAGCACAACCTGATCAATATCGGTAAGGCAGGGCGCAAGCGCCACATGGGCATTCGCCCGACTGTCCGTGGTTCTGTTATGAACCCCAACGACCACCCGCACGGCGGCGGCGAGGGCCGCGCTCCGGTTGGACGTCCGGGCCCATGTACACCTTGGGGCAAGCCTGCTCTTGGTTATAAGACCAGAAAGAAGAATAAACCGTCAAATAAGATGATTATCAGAAGACGCGATGGAAAGGCCCTTTCCAAGTAATCCGGACCACGCGCCAGCAAATAAAGGAGGTAGCGACTAAATGTCACGTTCATTGAAAAAAGGACCATTCGCAGACGCGCATCTGTTAAAGAAGATTGACGCCATGAACGAGTCCGGAGATAAATCAGTATTTAAGACCTGGTCACGTCGTTCTACGATCTTCCCGAGTTTCGTGGGCCACACCATTGCTGTCCATGACGGAAGAAAGCATGTGCCTGTATATATTACAGAGGACATGGTAGGACACAAGCTCGGAGAGTTTGTCATGACAAGAACTTATAAGGGACATGGCAAAGACGAGAAGAGAGGTTAAGAAAGGAGGTTTCTGAGAAGTGGCTAAAGGACATAGATCACAGATCAAGAAAGAAAGAAACCAGAACAAGGATACAAGACCGTATGCAAAGCTGTCACATGCCAGAATGTCCGCCCAGAAGGCAGGATTCGTGCTGGACGCGATCCGCGGCAAGGACGTGCAGACGGCAATGGGTATTTTGGAATATAATCCGAGATATGCTTCTTCTGTAATTTTGAAGCTGTTGAAGTCGGCGATTGCAAATGCAGAGAACAACAAGGGCATGAATCCGGATACGCTTTACGTGGATGAGTGCTTTGCGAACAAGGCGTCTACCATGAAGAGGATCCGCCCGAGAGCCCGCGGTATGGCGTATCGCATTGAGAAAAGAATGTGCCATATTACCATCATCTTGAATGAACGATAATGAAAGGAGATTAAGATGGGACAAAAAGTAAATCCACA
>CANPZR010000172.1 GCA_947589175.1 uncultured Lachnospiraceae bacterium
GGAATAGAAGCTACCTTCTTGCGGTTCGGCTCGCCGGATCCGGACTGGATCTTGCACGCCTTCTTCAAGAGAACGGCGGCCGGCGGAGTCTTGGTGATGAAGCTGAAGCTCCTGTCCGCATAGACCGTGATAACGACCGGAATGATCATGCCTTCCTGTCCTGCCGTCTTTGCGTTAAACTCCTTTGTAAACTGAACAATGTTTACTCCGTGCTGGCCCAGCGCCGGACCTACCGGCGGCGCCGGAGTCGCTTTCCCTGCCGGAATCTGTAATTTAATATATCCTTCGACTTTCTTAGCCATTTTACATTTCCTCCTAAATCAATTAAAGCTGTTTCAATTCTGAGAAATCAATCTCAACCGGTGTATCGCGGCCAAACATGTCGATAACGATAACCGCCATCTGCTTCGCCGGATGAACCTCCTGAACAACCCCGACGGTATCCTGCCATACTCCCTCTGTGACAATAACGCGGTCTCCCACGGAAAACGGCGCAAGCTCCGCCTCCGCCAGAAATCCCATGTTGGTAATCTCCTCCTCGGTCAGGGGAACCGGCTTGGATCCCGGACCGACAAATCCCGTCACGCCACGCGTGTTTCGCACAACATACCATGTCTGATCATTCATAATCATATTGATGAGGACATAGGCCGGGAACATCTTCTTCTGAACCGGCTTTCTCTCGCCGTTCTTGTCCTCGACCACCGTCTGCAGCGGAATCATGACTTCCAGAATCTGATCCTGCAGGTTTCGGTTCTCGATTGTCTTCTCAATATCTGCTTTTACCTTATTCTCATAGCCGGAATAAGTATGAACTACATACCATTTTGCTTCTTCTGCCATGGCAACCTCCTACGAAACAATGTTCAATGCCTGCAATCCGTAGCGAACCACCCAGTCGAGACCGGCAATGACAACGCCGAGCACTACTGATACCACGATAACAAGCGCCGACTGCTTCGCAAGCTCCTCTTTTTTCGGCCATGTGCATTTCTTAAATTCGCTTTTGACATTTTTAAAGAAACCGGTTTTTTTCTTCTTTTCCGTTGTTTCTGTCTCGCTCATGCAACACACATCCTTTCCGAAACTTCACACATCTTACTTGGTCTCCTTGTGCAATGTGTGCTTTCTGCAAAATTTACAGTACTTCTTAGTCTCCATTCTGTCCGGATGGTTCTTCTTGTCTTTGGTCATGTTGTAGTTGCGCTGCT
Organism: uncultured Lachnospiraceae bacterium; assembly: GCA_947589175.1. Taxonomy (GTDB): domain Bacteria; phylum Bacillota; class Clostridia; order Lachnospirales; family Lachnospiraceae; genus Eubacterium_F. The sequence continues at coordinate 1,212 of CANPZR010000172.1, forward strand.
TGCACTCTGTACATTCCAAAGTAATCTTAGTACGCATCTTGTCACCTCCGTGATTATTTTTAGTCAAAATTTTAGGCATAAAAAAAAGACCTAATTCATCGCTAGACTACTATAACACACTTGTTCCGCCCGTGTCAACGTTTTTTGAGAAAAAATGGCCGCTAGGAAGCCTCTTTGACATTTCTCGGATTTTCTGGTATCGTTCTTATTATAATGTAAAGACCTATATAATACCAGCGGCAAACGACATGTTGCCTCTGGGCAGCAAACAACTTTTTGACGCGACAGGAAGGAGGGGACTCTATGAGCGGCGCATCCCGCAGCCGGTATGTCCGGCTTCCAGATATAATTTTTTTGGCGGCTCTCGCGCTTGCGGGCCTTATCCTCACACTCTGGATTTTCCTTCCCGCGCGCTCCGCGCAGGCGTCCCGAAATATATTAGAAGTAAAGCAGGATGGCGCTCTTTTGTACACCCTGCCCTTGTCGGAGGACACAAAAAAGGAAGTTCTCTACGGCGAAGGCCACCGCAATGTGTTTGTGATTCAGGGCGGAGAGGTCTGGATGGAGTCCGCTGACTGCGGCGATGAGACCTGCGTCCGCACCGGGCGTATTTCCCGCGCTGGGGAGTCCATCGTGTGTCTCCCCCACCGGCTCACGCTCCGCATCCTGCCCTCTGGAGAAGATTTTGATAATCCCGGCGGTCTTGATGCCGTAGTACAATGATATTGCCGCCACAAGCAATATAAAAAAGAATATTTAGCAGGAAATATTTTTATATGGTAAATGTTCCGACTACAAATTTTACATCAGAAAGGAGGCTCTCTTAATGAAACATGGTTCCCTTTCAGTCCGCCGCATGGCGGAACTGGCGGTATTCACTGCCATCGCCTTTTTGTTCGGCTATATCGAGAGCCTGTTCCCGCTCCCCCTGCCCTTTCCGGGGATGAAACTGGGCCTGGCCAATCTGGTCGTCGTCATTGTCCTGTACCGCTTTGGCTTTCTCCCGGCCCTGGGAGTGTCCCTTTTGCGCAACATTCTCAACGCCTTTACCTTTGGCAGCCTGTTTGGCTTCTTTTACAGCCTGGCCGGAAGCCTGCTCAGCCTCGCCATCATGGCGCTGTGGAAAAAAATAAAACACCCACAGTTCTCGCTGGTAAGCGTAAGCGCTGTGGGTGGTATCTTTCACAATATAGGACAGTTCATCGTGGCCGTCTGCCTGGTGGGCTTCTCCGCCATCATCTACTACCTGCCTTTTCTGTACTTTGCCGGGCTGGTCGCCGGCGTCCTCATCGGCGTCCTCGCCGATCTGTGCCTGCGCCGTCTGCCGTCTTCTCGGTAAATCAATCTCAGCAGTAGGAGTTGAACAGCATCCCCGTGTAAATGGAGGACTCGTAGGCCGGGCCCACGTCGCTCCGGAAAATATGAGCGTAGCTGTAAACCTTCTTATCTACATACTCCATGGGGTTCATGCTCATGTGGTCGCACTTCTCAATGAGCTGCTTAGTAAATCCCTCGGGCACCTTCACCGACACGCCTGAATTCTCGGATGGAACTGACAAAAATCCCTCCGAACTGACCGATATGCCGGAATCCTGTAACTCCGTCTCAAAACGATCTACAAGGTTGCGGAGCTCGCCGCCCGGTCTGGATGGCCTGCCGTTGGCATTGCCATACTCGTCGCTGCGGTTCAGAAGCTTGTTAAATATATCGGATACCCTCTGCATGTTCTTTCTTGCGTCGCCCTCGCGGCCCTCGGCAGCATCCTGTGCCGCCTCGCCTAACTCCATGGACATCTCCTTTACATCCAGAGCATAGGCCTGCGTAGAACCCGTCAGTTTGACCATGACAAGAGGATTGGCATTGTTCAGGCTGACAATACTTTTATATTTAGTTCTGAGTTCGCGCTTGTTGTGGACATTCGTCTTGGGAGATACCTTAGGAAGATATCCGCCTAAATATAAGTTGTATACATCTAACATAACCATCACACCTTTCATAGTCAGAATCGCTCTGTAAAAACAGAAACTTTTACACTTATAGTATAAACCCTTTGTGATGGAAATTCAAGTGTTTTTTTGAGACGAGACGATGCCCCCGCAAATCACCTGTCCTATAACATCACCATTGTTCTTAACGCCAAACATACATCAATATTGAAATTTCTCTCGTATTATGTTAGTATTTTGTTGGGACTACCAGGATGGTAGGCGGTTGGCCCTCTATGGAGGGACTAGACCCTCCGATTACATCGTATCTTTGATACACAGAAATCTGCTATATGCGCAGAAATCTAGGAAAGGAGGGCAAACTTATGAGTGATTTTGAAATGCTCTCCCTAGTGCTGATGATCTTATCGATTGTCGTCACTTTGATAATTGCAATGATAAACACAAAAAAGTAACCGCCCCAAGCCACGGAAACGGTTACTCATGTAACTAAAAACAGGGCTAACCGTCTATCGGTAAATCCCATAGGGTGCCTGTTACCAGCAGGCACCTTTCTTTATTTTCAATATAACACATTCGGTGATGAGTTTCAAGATTTTTTTGAAGCGTAAAGTTTTTTAGGCATACTCAATTTTATCTCATTAAGCGTCTCCTTCTGCGCTGTGTTTTAAGTGTTCGATATTGACCAGTAAATGACCACTTTTTGACCACTAGACGATAAAATGGTCAATAAATGGCCACTTTTTGACCACTAGACAATAAAATGGCCAATAAATGATCACTTTTTGACCACTCCTTCTCCGCAAATGACATAACGGACACCTGCTCCTTTTCCGTTTTTCTGAATATAGCCCTTTTCCACCATCCCATCAATTACCCTTCTGGCGGAGGTTCGAGACTTATATCCGCACACTTCCGCAGCCTTTGCCGTGCCTATGCTTCCATGTTCAGAAATATATCGCATGATAGCATCTTCTTTTTCACCCAGCGATGGCTTGTTCTGTTTTATATTTTGTTCATCCTGACGCAAATCTGCTGCCCCAGGTATATAAACGACCTGTCCTACCTCTAACTTCAAAATAACACGGTCTGCGCGGACTGAAAAAACAAATTCCGGCTTTTTCCAATTCTGTTCTTTCCATGCAGTCATAATCTTGTCAACTCCACTGCCAGCACGTTCCCCGACATTTACAAATCCAAACATTTTCAAAATATTCGGATTTCTCGGATCACTATTCCCTCCCGCATAAAATTCCTCTTTCGTAATTCGAATAGTTCCCGGATTTGAAATTGTTATCTTTTTCCCTTTTTTTACAATAACCACACCTCGTCGGCCATAATAATTAGAATGCGCCAGAGCGTTTGCAACAGCTTCACCCAGGGCGGCATGTACATCCACACGGTCTATCCGGCGTCCATCCTTCCGATTTACAAAAGGTACCGCAACATCATCATCCATCCGGTTGATTACCTTATAATAAAAATCATAGAGATTGCCGCTCCAGTCTCCTTCATCAGAATGTGTACGGAACAGCCATCTTACTGACTTGTCCTCACTTTCTTCCCGATAGTCCAAAAAATAATTCGGAAATACCTCCGTTATGCGATAGGCTTCTCCAAAAAACAGCAGCCCTGCCATAGTCGGAGATAATTCACCATTATCATTCTTTGCAATCGCCCGCAGTTTCATTAAAAACTCATCATTTTCAAGTAAATTCCAGGGATGTCCCTGATGCAGCTGTTCAAAAATAATACGATATCCCTTAATCGTATCTGTATTCAACGCATCTAATCCCATATCATCTAAAACTTCTGTATCTGTTCCGCCATCCCGCTGATCTGCGAACATAGCGCGGACTGCTTCCTCCGAACACAAAAAGTCCCCCTCATAATCTCTACGATAGGTTCCTTTCATCGGATCACTCCCAATATACACTGGTTTGTCATGTCGATCCGCTGCCGGAACATCAATTCTAAGAATGGTTTTCCCCTCAACAACCACAGGACGTACATGGTGATTTAATAAAATGTTCTTCGAGACCTTGTGCTGATTATTTACCGTACTCCAAAAATCCTTCTGATACTTAATTACCTGCTTTTCAGATAATCCTTCCACTGTAAATGAATCACGGTGTTCCTTGATTCCAAGAAATACTGTTCCTCCATCTGTATTTGCAAAAGAGGAATATGTCTCCCATATACTAACCGGAAGTCCGTTCGCGGCAGTCTTGCACTCATATTCGTGATTTTCTGTTAATTTCAACTGGTCTAATATTTCCTTCTTCACTATTTCACCCTCAATCATTTTTTACAGCTTTAGGTTCGGGAAGTTGCTCTGCTTATCAATAATTATACTAGAAATAGACAATCGTATCAATACAAATTGTTTAATGGGCTTCTAATTTATTCAAAGCGACAGAACAAAAATCACCCGCCTTAAAAGTTTACATCCTCTATCAAGGGCACTTCGTCATTCCCTATATTCCACTCCCAAATGATATCTTCTAATTTTTTATAATTATTCCTAATCCATTGTTTTATTTTCGCTTCTTTCGGGCAAGAAGCACCGACATTTTCATTTTCCAAAGAAAATTTGTATACATTATCTCCTTCAATAACTTCAATAAAAGATGGTATGATTTCCAA
>CANPZR010000173.1 GCA_947589175.1 uncultured Lachnospiraceae bacterium
ATTTCATGGATAAACAATATTTTGTTGTTAAGTTCCGGAATTTGTGGTAAACTATTCAAGGTAGTTTTTTAAGTTGTGAGATTGTATGACATTGCGGATTGTCAATGCTTCACAAGGATTCAAGGAGGCAGATATGGCTGTTATTGAGATAACGAAGGAAAATTACGAAAAGGAAGTTCTCCAGTCGGATAAGCCGGTGCTGTTAGACTTCTGGGCCGGATGGTGCGGCCCCTGTCAGATGCTCTCGCCGGTGGTGGACGAGATCGCCGAGGAGAGAGAGGACATCAAGGTGGGAAAGGTCAATGTGGACCAGAATGAGTATCTGGCCATGGAGTTTCGCGTTATGTCGATTCCGATGCTTGTCGTGATGAAGGACGGCGCGGAGACGAACCGCTCCATCGGCGTTATTCCCAAGGAGGAGATTCTGAGTCTTTTATAAGGAGCAGGGCGGGAGAGATTATGTATGATATCATTATTGTAGGCGGAGGGACAGCGGGTCTCTCCGCCGCCATTTACAGCGTCCGCGCGGGAAAGAGCGCTCTCGTGCTGGAGCAGAAGGGCTACGGCGGCCAGATTGTGAACTCGCCGGAGGTGGCGAATTATCCGGGGATTCGCCAGATTTCCGGCTTTGAATTTGCGAAGGGGCTGTACGAGCAGGCTACCGGCCTGGGGGCGGAGTTCAAGCTGGCCCAGGTGGTGGGGATCGAGAGTGCCCAGGGGCCGGATGGAATCAAGCGCGTCGTGACAAGAAGCGCCGTCGGCGAGGAGACCGTCTATGAGGCGAGGGCGGTGATTCTCGCCACGGGGGCGAAGAACAGGCCTCTGGGACTGGAGCGGGAAGAAGAACTGACCGGGGCCGGCGTCTCGTACTGCGCGACCTGTGACGGCATGTTTTTCCGCGGAAAGGATGTGGCCGTGGCGGGCGGCGGAAGTACGGCGTTAGAGGACGCCCTGTTTTTGTCCGGCGTCTGCGGCAAGGTGTATCTGATTCACAGGCGGGACCAGTTCCGGGGCGAGGAGAGGCTTGTGGAGGCGCTTCGGGAAAAGGAAAATGTGGTTTTTATGACCCCGTATGTGGTCAGGGAGCTGCGGGGCGACAAGAGCCTCGCGTCCATCGCGATTCAGAATACGGCGACCGGCGAGGAGAGGGAGCTGGAGGTTTCCGGACTCTTTGTGGCCATCGGCCAGATGCCGGATAACCGGGCCTTTTCCGGGCTGGTAGACATAGATGATAAAGGATATATCCGGGCGGCGGAGGACTGCCTCACCGGGACGCCGGGCATTTTTACGGCGGGCGACTGCCGCACGAAGGCGGTCAGGCAGCTGGCGACAGCGGCTTCCGACGGCGCCGTGGCGGGACTGGCGGCCTGCGAGTATATCGGCTAGGAACGGATGAATGATAGGAGGAGGTCAAATTACCATTTGGCCCCGTCGCATAAAACGCCAGAGCGAATACTATTCGCTCCGGAATGGAGATTAAAATAAGAAAGGTTTGGTGCAGAGTATGTTAGAGGAAGTAGTATCACAGGTGTTTGGGAAAACCATCCGGCAGTGCCGGAATGAGGAGATTTATTACGCGCTCCTGAAACTTGTGAAAACGCGGGCGGAGGCAAAGGGAATCACCGAGGGAAAAAAGAAGCTGTATTACATCTCGGCGGAGTTTCTCATCGGAAAGCTGCTGAGCAACAACCTGATCAATCTGGGCATTTACGAGGACATAGAGCGGGAGCTGACGGCGGCGGGCAAGAGCCTTGCGGCCATCGAGGATTTTGAGCCGGAGCCGTCTTTGGGCAACGGCGGCCTGGGAAGGCTGGCGGCCTGCTTTCTGGACTCCATTGCCACGCTGGGGCTTCCGGGCGACGGCATCGGTCTGAATTACCACTACGGCCTGTTCCGGCAGAAATTTAAAAAGTGCCGCCAGATGGAGAAGCCCAATCCCTGGATTGAAAAGACGAGCTGGCTGACGAAAAGCGAAAAGAGATTCCCGGTCACCTTCGGAGACTTCCAGGTGGAGGCGGTCATGTACGACATTCTGGTGACCGGCTATGACAGCGGGACTAACAGGCTGCATCTGTTCGATCTGGAATCCGTGGACGAATCCATTGTGAAAAAAGGCATTGATTTTGACAAGGAACAGATTCAGAAAAACCTCACCCTGTTTCTGTACCCGGACGACAGCGACGAGGCGGGACGGCTCCTGCGCGTGTACCAGCAGTATTTTATGGTGAGCTGCGGCGCCCAGCTGATTTTAGACGAGGCGAAGGAGAGGGGAAGCAATCTCCACGACCTGGCGGATTACGTCGCCATCCAGATCAACGACACCCACCCGTCCATGGTGATTCCGGAACTGATCCGTCTGCTCACCGCCGAGGGGATTTCCTGGGAGGAGGCAACCCGGATCGTGACGGATACCTGCGCCTACACCAACCACACCATTCTGGCGGAGGCGCTCGAAAAATGGCCGGTTTCCTTCATTGAAAAGGTAGCGCCCGCCCTGGTGCCGATTATCCGGCATCTGGATGAGGATGTGAAAGAGAAATTTAAGGATCCGGCGGTGGCCATTGTGGACGGCGAGGAGCGCGTACATATGGCCCATATGGATATGCACTACGGACACAGCGTCAACGGAGTGGCTTATCTGCACACGGAAATTTTGAAAAACAGCGAGCTGAAAAACTTTTACAAGCTCTATCCGGAGAAATTCAACAATAAGACCAACGGTATCACGTTCCGCAGGTGGCTGCTGCACTGCAACCACGCCCTGACGGATTTTCTGACGGAGACAATCGGCGACGGGTTCAAAAAGGACGCCGATAAGCTGGAGGATCTGCTGCAGTACAAAGAGGACGACAAGGTCCTCGCGCGCCTGACGGAGATCAAGATGGAAAATAAGCGGCGGCTGGCTTCTTATCTGAAAGAGACTCAGGGCATCAGCTTAGATACGGAGTCCATTTTTGACATTCAGATCAAGCGCCTGCACGAGTACAAGAGGCAGCAGCTAAACGCCCTGTACGCCATTCACAAATACAAGGAGATCAAGGCGGGGAAGAAGCCCGCGCGGCCGATCACGCTGATTTTCGGGGCCAAGGCGGCGCCGGCCTATGTGATTGCCAAGGACATTATTCACCTGATCCTCTGCCTGCAAAAGCTAATTAAAAAGGACAAGGAAGTGGCGCCGTATCTGAAAGTTGTCATGGTGGAAAACTACAACGTCACCAACGCGGAGAAGCTGATTCCGGCCTGTGATATTTCGGAGCAGATTTCTCTGGCGTCCAAGGAGGCCAGCGGCACCGGAAACATGAAATTTATGCTGAACGGAGCCGTCACGCTCGGAACCGAGGACGGGGCGAATGTGGAGATTCACGAGCTCGTGGGCGACGAGAACATTTATATTTTCGGAGAGGACAGCGACACCGTGATTGCCCGCTACGACAGAGGCGATTACCGATCCAGGGATTATTATGAGAAAAATGAGGATTTAAGAGAGGCCGTCGATTTTATTGTCAGCAAAAAGATGCTCCGGATCGGCGACAAGACGCAGCTGACCCGCCTGTACAATGAGCTGTTGAATAAGGACTGGTTCATGACATTCCCGGATTTTTCGGAGTATGTAAAGGCGAAAGAGCGGGCTTACGCGGACTACGAGGACCGGAGAGCCTGGGCGCGGAAAATGCTGGTGAACATCGCGAAGGCGGGATTTTTCTCCTCCGACCGCACCATTGCCCAGTACAACGAAGATATATGGCATCTATAAGAGCCGTTCAATATTGAGAAGTCCCCACCCCTGCTGCTCGTGGGGCAGAGAGAGATCCGTGCTGGAGTTTTTCAGCCGGATCTTTATTTCTTTGGGGGAGAGCTGTGGGGACATCTCTAAGAGGAGGGCAATCGCGCCGCTGACCACGGGCGTGGACATGGAGGTGCCGCTCTTGACGGAGTAAAAATGCCCTCTCTGGAACTGGCGGTAGGAGGAGCAGCTGATAATGCGGGAGCCGGGGGCGACCACGTCCGGCTTTTTGACACAGGAGCGCGTGGGCCCCGCCCCGGAATGGCGGATTTCCTCTTTTCCGGGGACGCGCCAGGAGTCGTGGGAGCCCACGGTGATAATCCGGCGGGAGTTGCCCGGCGCGCTGACCGTGAATCGCCCCGGCCCCCGGTTTCCGGCAGCGGCCACCACCACGAGCCCGCTGTCCCACAGTTCATCCACTTTTTTTACAAAATCGCTTGTCTCGTCAAAGTTTTTTTTCTCCCCGGAGCCGATGGAGATGTTCACAATGCGGATGCCCAACGGGCGGCGGTTTTTCAAAATCCAGTCCAGTCCCCGCATAATGTCCGCGATGGTGCCGTTGCCCTGCTGGTCTAACACCTTTACGCCCACCAGTCCCGCCTCCGGGGCGATGCCGGTATAAAATCCACGGGACTGGCTGCCGTCGCCGGCGGCGATGCCGGCCACATGGGAGCCGTGTCCGCTGTCGTCGTAGGGAAAAGGATTGCGGTGAATGGCGTCATACCACCCGGTAATGCGGGAGCGGTAATCCGGATGGGGGGACAGTCCGGTATCGACAATGGCTATGTTAATGCCATTTCCCATAATCCCCTGTCCGTGCGCGTAATCTGCGTGGACGATTTTCCTTACCTGATTCATGGCGGGCCCCGTTTTTTCGTAGTTACTTCTATCTTATGCGGGAGCGGGAAAAACGGATATTATAAATGTAATAAAAAAATGTTGACCGATGGTCATTTTTGTGATACACTGCATATTGTGACATAAAAATGACCAAAGTTCATTTTTGGGAATTTTAGTAAAAAGGAGGCTTTACAGGTGGTCATTAAATTTGGAAAATGGGTGGCGTCCCACCGGATTTTGATCATTATAGCAGCGGTCCTGCTGCTGATTCCGTCCGCGTTCGGGTATGTTTCCACCCGCGTCAATTACGATGTGCTGAGCTACCTGCCAAGTTCACTGGAGACGGTGTCCGGCCAGGATACCATGGTGGATGAGTTCGGCATGGGCGCCTTTTCCATGGTAGTCGTGGAGGGCATGGAGAACAAGGATGTTGTGGCTCTGAAGGAAAAGCTGGAGACCGTGGAGCACGTGGAGAAGATTATCTGGTACGACGATATGGTAGATATCAGCGTGCCCCAGGAGATGCTGCCGGATAAATTGCAGGAGGCGCTGTTCAACGGGGACGCGACCATGATGATCGCCCTGTTTGACAACACCACATCCTCCGACACGACCATGGACGCCGTGACCCACATGCGGGAGATTGTGGGCAAGCAGGCGTTTATCAGCGGTATGTCGGGCGTGGTAACCGATATCAAGAACCTGGCTCTCTCCGAGATGCCGATTTATGTAGCGGTGGCGGCGGGACTGTCGCTGATTATCCTGCTCATCACCATGAAATCCCTGGTGACGCCGTTTATCTTTCTGGCCGGAATCGGCACGGCTATTTTGTACAACCTGGGAAGCAATATTATATTTGGGGAGATATCCTATATCACCCAGGCGCTCACCGCCATTCTGCAGCTGGGCGTTACAATGGACTATTCCATTTTCCTGTTGGAGAGCTATGAGGCCAACAAGGAGCGGTACGAGGGAGATAAGCAGCGTGCCATGGCCCACGCCATATCCAACACGTTCAAGTCAGTGACCAGCAGCTCGATTACGACGATTGCCGGATTCGCGGCCCTGTGCTTTATGACATTTAAGCTGGGAATGGATCTGGGACTTGTCATGGCCAAGGGCGTTGTCCTCGGCGTGATCGTGTGCATCAC
>CANPZR010000174.1 GCA_947589175.1 uncultured Lachnospiraceae bacterium
TCTAATTTCCGGCTCAAATCCAGATGTCCTTCAGCAATTATCCGTATGTTCCTATTTGTCTCATTCTCAAGCGTCAACTGTATTTCTCTAATTGACAGCTGCATCTCTTTGATTGACAGCTTTATTTCCTGAATTTCTTCCTGAATTTCTTCCTGAATTTCTTCCAGAATTGTTTTATTTTCCTCCATTTTAATCTCCTTTCCGGAGCGTTTACGCTAGCTCCTTTCATTCATAATCTCATCCGCTCTACAAATTCCAGCAGGCTTTCAGCCGTCATTTCCTGCCCGTACTCTCCCTCGCCCAGAAGGCACGTCCGGCAGCCGGCCGCTTTCCCTGCCCGCACATCATTTTCGCCGTCTCCCACCATCCAGCTCTGCTCCAGATCGATGTTAAAATCCTCCGCCGCGCGAAGCAGCATCCCCGGCTTTGGCTTCCGGCACTCGCACTCCACTTTCAGCTCCGGCACCTCACCCTCATACCCCTTATGGGGATGATGCGGACAGTAATAAAGCCCATCGATATAAGCGCCCTCCAGCCCCAGAAGCGTCTCCATTTTATTGTGGATTTCCTCCAGCTCCGGAACCGTCACCTCGCCCCTGGCAATCACAGGCTGATTGGTCGCCACAATGCAGAGCCAGCCGGATTCATTGATCCGCCGGATTGCCTCCGCCACGCCGTCCATCAGCTCAAACTCCTCTATGTTCCGGAGAAATCCCACATATTTGTTGATTGTTCCATCCCGATCCAGAAAAATCGCCTTTTGCCGGTTCCGCAGATTTTTCCCCTGTACCCGTCCCGCCGCGAAATCTTCCGAGACGGCGTAAAAGCGCTCCGGCGTCCCCATATCCTTCACATACTCCGGGCTGTCGTAGCACATCATTTTCCCCGTGCCGGAAAGAGGCTTCAAGAGATTCCGGTCCAGATCCACCTTAATCGTCTTTCCTGTCTCCGCATCCACCGTGCCGACCTTCGCCGGGTCCACGCCCGCCCGATCCAGAATCACAGGATCAATCACATGCAATCCCGCATTCACCCGGTTCTTGTAAAACTCCGGCCGGACGTCCTCCTTCGCCAGCCAGCAAAGAACCGATAAATCCTGGTCCGCAATCAGCAGGCCGCTGTCGTAGGGATGCGAATTGGGATGCGTAAACAGCGTCACAAGCGCCCCGTGCTCCCTGTGAAAAGCAGCCATCCGATTAAAATCCACATCAAACACGGCGTCCCCGTTGAGCAGCAAAAAGGGCTCGTCCCCCAGAGAATCCCGTATCTTAAAAAGAGCCCCCGCATTGCCGAGCGGCGTCTTTTCGTAAAAATATTCAATGCTGACTCCCAGCCTCTCTCCATTTCCCAAATACTCCGAAATCTTCTCGCCCATGTGAGAAATGGTAATAATAAACTCCTTAAATCCCTGGTCTCTCAGAGAACAGATCTCTCGCTCCAGAACCGGCGCCCCGGAAATCGGAATCAGAGGTTTCGGTATGTCCGGATATAACTCAGAAATGCGCGTCCCGCGGCCGCCCGCCATGATAATTGTCTTCATCTTATCTCCTTCGCATGCTTCTTTCAGTGATTATTTACCGCAATCCTGTAATAAAATTATAGCGTTATTTTTTTATATTGTAAAGAATTAAGCACTAAGAATTAATTTCGCCTTCAGAAAAAATGAGAATGCCACCTTGACAACCCAGATAACCTGTTATACAATTTATTTTACAACATTTAATTTTGTTTGATTATCCATAGACTGATATCAATAAAATCAATGAAAATTTATCGTGGGCCGCCACTTGCGGCACTTCTATTTGTTTTACCCATTTTTGAACATTTTTAACAATCCCTTTTTATTCGAAGCGAGAAGTACGTAACTGTTTTTAGTTGTTAATTGTTTTGTGAAAGGAGAAATAAATGAACAGAAATAAAAACAAAGCAAAAAATAAAGAAACCAATCTGCGCATCCTGCTGGATACAGATCCGGAGGTCAAGGCGGCTTTTAACAAACTGAGCGAACAGGGCCAGGAGGAGATGCTGGCGATATCGGATGAGAGAAGAGTGCCGAATCTCCTGAGCGACACGATCTTCAAAGCCATCTTCGATCCGGATGTGAAGGACTCTCTGTTGTCGGACTTTATCAGCTGTATCCTGGGGCGGAAAGTCAAGGTGCTTCATTCCCTGAAGAACGAAGGGCTGCGCCACAGCAGCTACAGCAAGGGCATCGTGCTGGACATAGTGGTGCAGTTCGAGGACGGCTCAATCGCGAATGTCGAAATCCAAAGAAGCGGTATCAAGCTGTCGCCAAAGCGTGCGGCATGCTACTCGGCGGATCTCGTCACGCGTCAGTACGCCATCACACAGGGACAGGCGAAAAGCGAAATCGATTACGACATCATCCAGCCCGTATATACAATCATTATTTTTGAGAAAAGCCCGCGCGCTTTCAAAAAGACGAAAAAATATAAGCATTTCTTTCAGCAGAAAAGCGACACCGGAGTGGATCTGGAGCTTTTGCAGTACTATGCTTACATATGTCTGGATGTATTCAAAGAGGAAAAGCCGCGCATCGGCGAGAAAATCGACACCTGGCTGGAATTTCTGACGATACAGGACACGGACAAGATGGAAACCTTCCTGAAGAAAAATAAGTCTTTTCAAACTGTGTACGACCGTGTTATACTTATGTCAAAAGACCGTGAGGAGCTGTTGAATATGATTACAGATATGTTAGAAAATGAGAATATCGCAGGGAGCATTAACCGGACGAATGAGTCGATTATTAAGCGGCTGAGACGGGAAATAAAAGAACAGAAGGAGACTCTAAAGAAGCAAGATGCTGCTCTAAAAGAGAAAAACACCGCTCTAAAGGAGAAAGATGCCCTAATCCGTGAGCTACAGCAGCAGCTATCTGCTAAGAAATCCGACTGAACGGCTAAAGATGTGGGGGGCAAAATATATTTTTGCCCCCTGATATTATATAAATAAAAGTATTCTATTTTTCGCTCCCTCTCCCTATGAGAACAGGGCGCCCCTCTCCACGAGAATGGGACGCCCTCTTTATCTCCAAAACCACTTAAATTTACTTATTATAATTCACGATCTTCCCAAAGTCCGGCTTCAGGGACGCGCCGCCAATCAGGCCGCCGTCGATATCCGGCTTTGCGAGAAGCTCGGCCGCGTTGCCTGCGTTCATGGAGCCGCCGTACTGGATGCGGATCTCCTCTCCGGTCGCGTCGTCGTAAATCTCGCGGATCACCTGACGGATTGCCGCGCAGACCTCCTCTGCCTGGTCCGCCGTGGCCGTCTCGCCGGTCCCGATTGCCCAGATCGGCTCATAGGCAATCACTGCCTTCTTCGCCTGGTCTGCTGTCACATTCTGGAACGCGATTTTAATCTGCATACGGATCCAGTCCACATAAATTCCCTGCTTTCTCTGCGTCAGCGTCTCGCCGCAGCAGATAATCGGCGTCAGGTCGTGCTCAAATGCCTTTAATACCTTTTTGTTGACCGTCTCGTCGGTCTCGGCGAAATACTCTCTCCTCTCCGAGTGGCCGATAATTACATATTTCACGCCGGCGTCCACCAGCATGTTCGGGGAAATCTCTCCGGTGTAAGCGCCGCTCTCCTCAAAATAGAGGTTCTCTGCGCCAATGCTCACATTGCTTCCCTTCACGGCTTCCACCGCCGGGACAATATCGATGGCCGGAACACAGAACACTACGTCCACATCGTCATTTTTGACCAGAGGGAGCAGCTCATCAATCAGCGCCACTGCCTCGCTGGGCGTCTTGTTCATTTTCCAGTTTCCGGCAATAATCTTTCTTCTTGCCATTTTTACTTTCCTTCCATTTTATGTTATTGGGAACAAAAATATTTTGCCCCTTGATACTGAGGCTGCCACACACCGTTACACTTTGCGCTGTCGGGCATCCATGCTGTTACATCTCTTGCATCGCATCTATCTGCGCCTGCGCTTTTACCTTTTTTCGCGTCACGATTCCGGCAATCAGGCACACTGCTCCCGCCAGAAACAAAACGCCGCCCACAGCCCATCCGACGATGGAAAATATTTTGCCTACCATGCCGATCGTCTCCGTGTAAAGAACCGGAGCGATGCAGCGGGCCGGATCCTCCTGTCCATAATAGACGTCAATCGTCGAGCCCACGCCGTATTTCGTGTTGTAGACCGGAAATGAAATCTCGTACTCCTGATCCTCCGACTCCACATAATATTCCACGGTGGTGCTCCCCTGCGACGCCTCGTCCTCGCCTGAGGAGCTTCCCGGCGTGACTGAGGTAATTGTTCCCGTCGTCTTGATAGCGCCATCTCTCTGAAAATCAGAGGCTTCAGAGGTAATAATATCGTTGCTCTCATCCATGACCGCGCTCATAAAATTAAACAATACTGCAAATATAATGCCTAATACCATGCAGATCGAGCCGATCACGATGAGTACGGTCGGGTAGCGTTTTTTGACTGGCTTGCTCATGACTGCCTCACTTTCAATTATTTATCGTTTGCCACAGACGACGTCGCCGTCCTGCTGTCTTAATTACCTGTCGTTTGCCACAGACGCCGCCGTCGTTGTTGCTGTCTTAATTACTTATCGTTTGCTGCCACTACTCCGGGAAGCTCCTTGCCTTCCAGGAATTCCAGAGAAGCGCCGCCGCCGGTGGAAATGTGCGTCATCTTATCGCCAAATCCAAGCTGGTTGACAGCTGCTGCGCTGTCGCCGCCGCCGATAATCGTAGTCGCGCCGTCCAGCTCTGCCATCGCCTTTGCCACCTCAATGGTTCCCTTGGCGAAGTTCGGCATCTCAAAGCAGCCCATCGGTCCATTCCAAACAACTGTCTTTGCGCCCTTTAAAGCGTCCGCGAACAGCTTGGAGGATTCCGGTCCGATGTCCAGGCCTTCCATGTCAGCCGGAATCTCGCCGCGTCCCACAGTGCGGAAATTGCAGTCGTTGGAGAAGTCGTCGCCGATTACGGTGTCAATCGGAATCAAGAGCTTCACGCCCTTCTCCTCTGCCTTTTTCTCCATATCCAGAGCGTACTGCTTGTACTCCTCCTCCAGAAGGGAATTTCCTACTTCCTCTCCGTGAGCGGCCATAAAGGTATAAGCCATGCCGCCGCCGATGATCAGCGTATCTACCTTGTCCAGCAGGTTGTTGATAACAGAGATTTTGGAAGAAACCTTCGCGCCGCCGAGAATAGCCACAAACGGTCTCTCCGGATTGTTTACTGCGTTGCCGAGGAAATCAATCTCCTTCTGCATCAGATAGCCCACAACAGCGGTGTCCACATACTTGGTAACGCCCACATTGGAGCAGTGCGCGCGGTGCGCCGTACCAAATGCGTCATTTACAAAAACATCTGCGAGAGACGCCAGATCCTTGGAAAACGCGTCCTCGTTCTTCGTCTCCTCAATGCGGTAACGGGTGTTCTCCAGAAGAACGACCTCGCCCTCCTTCATAGCCGCTACGGCTGCCTTGGCATTGTCGCCGACTACATTGGCGTCTGCCGCGAACTTAACCTCCTGTCCCAGCAGCTCGGAGAGGCGCTTTGCCACCGGCGCCAGAGAAAGCTCCGGCTTCGGCTCTCCCTTCGGCTTGCCCAGATGGGAGCAGAGAATTACCTTTCCGCCGTCCGCGATCAGCTTTTTAATAGTAGGAAGAGCTGCAATCAGACGGTTCTCGTCTGTAATCTTTCCGTCCTGGAGAGGAACGTTGAAATCACAGCGAACCAGCACTCTCTGTCCTTTTACATTGATATCATCTAC
>CANPZR010000175.1 GCA_947589175.1 uncultured Lachnospiraceae bacterium
TGGATGACAGATGAGAAACTGCATGCGCAAACTGTGTTTACAGTTTTTTCTCCATCGCCTCTTCGCGACAAGTCGCTCAGAAAAGAGGTATATATGATCGGATTTTATAATTATTCTGTAATAGTGACCTATCTGGGAGTGGCGTTCTCTATTTTCGGCATCACTCTTGCCTGCAACGGGCGCTACGAGACGGCGATTTTCTGCCTGGCGCTGGCGGGCGCGTGCGATACCTTTGACGGGAAAATAGCCAGAGCCATGAAAAACCGCACGAGAGAGATGGAAATCTTCGGCGTGCAGATTGACTCCCTCTGCGACATGGTCTGTTTCGGCGTGACGCCGGCCGTCCTCTGCTATCAGATGGGACTGCGGGAACCCTGGGGCATCGTGGCGGAGATTCTCTTTGTCATCTGCGGCGCCATACGCCTGGCCTATTTTAATATGCTGGAGGAGCTAAAGCACCAGAAGTCGCCCTCGGAGGCAGAGGAAAAGAAATACTACACCGGACTTCCCATCACGTCGATTACCATTATCTTTCCGGTGGCCTACCTGTTCCATCCCCTCGTGTCCGCGGGAATATTCCACGTCATACTGGCGGGCATGCTGCTTCTGGTGGCCATCCTGTACATCTGCCGTTTCCGCATCCAGAAGCCGAACAATGCGGTGGTGGCCCTTATGATGCTTTTCGTGGCCGTGGTGATGCTGAAAATTTTCAACGTATTTTAAAACGAGGTTTAACAAATGGATTATATAGATTTAAGTGGAAAAGTAGTTCATCAGACTTCTAAGCAGGACAAAATGCTAGAGTTTCTCTACCGCAGCGCAATAGGAAGGCTCTCCTTGAAACCCCTGGTGCGCCCCGGCGTATCCGAGCTGGCGGGGAAGTTTCTCTCCTCTCCCCACTCTGTCGGGCTGATTCAGCGATTTATTGAGAACAGCCACATCGACATGTCCGCGTATGAAAATAGGACCTATACTTCTTTTAACGATTTTTTTACCCGGAAGATCAAAGAAGGGCGGCGGCCGATTCCGGACGATCCGTCCCTGCTCATCAGTCCCTGCGACTGCCGGGCCTCGGTGTATAAAATTCACAAAAACTCGGTATTTTCCGTTAAAAATACCGAATACTCCCTCCGCTCGCTCCTGAGAAGCCGGAAGCTGGCGGAGATGTTTCAGGGCGGATACGCCTATATCCTGCGGCTGACGGTAAACGATTACCACCGGTATGTCTATGCCGCTTCCGGCAGGCAGTCGAGGAATTACCACATACCGGGAATTTTTCACACGGTGAATCCCATCGCCAACGACCATCTTCCTATTTATAAGGAAAATACCCGGGAATACACGGTCATTCACTCTAAGGAGTTCGGGCCGTTCATTCAGATGGAAGTGGGCGCTCTCCTGGTGGGGAAAATCCACAACCACAAAGAGAGCGGCATCGTCCAGCGGGGCGAGGAAAAGGGCTTTTTTGAGTACGGCGGCTCTACCATCATACTCATTACCGCCAAGGACGCCGCGGCTCCCAGAGAGGATCTTTTGCAAAATACCAAAAATGGGTACGAGACCCAGATTTTGCAGGGACACGTTCTCGGAACAACAGCATAAAAATATTCATAAATAATTTTATAAAAACTGGTCATAATAGGACTGTAATGCAAAGAAAATGGAGGAAACAGTCATGAAAAATAAAATTTTGACCAGTTTGGCGGCGCTCTGCCTTGCCGTCATCATGGTGGGCTGTGGCGACCGGATCAACAGCGCTACAGCGCCTCAGGACACTACAGACTCAAACGTCTCCAAAGACGTCAGAAACGACGCGTCGGATATCGGCGAGGACGCCGGGGACATTGGTGAGGACGCCGGAAACGGCGTAAAAGACGTCACGGATGGCGTCGGCGAGGGAATAAAGGACACCGCGGACGGCGTCGGCGAAGGCGTGAGTGATATCGTTGAAGGCGTCGGCGAGGGCGTCGGCGACGCGGTAGAAGGTGTCGGCGAGGGCGCTAAGGATGTAGCGGATGGCGCCAGCGACGCCGTGGATAACGCCAGCGATGCAGTAGACGACACCGTCAAGAACGCGGCAGGCAGCGGTGATGACAGCGCTAAAGACCGTGCCTCTGGCACTGCGGATACAACGAATAAGAACAACAAAAAAACGGGCAAAAAGCGGTAAGGCAGTTCTCCGCAGAGAGAATTTCCCTTCCCTATCTGTCAAAAAAACGGCATGGATGCCCGTCCATGCCGTTTTTTACTCTATATTAAAGCAACGGGAGTAGCTGATCCGGCCGGTCTATAATCGTCTCCGCTCCGTGCCGGCGCAAAAAATCCTCTCCCCTGAATCCCCAGGTGACGCTGACGCACGGAATCCCCGCGTTGGCCGCCGTCTGCACGTCCACGTCCGAATCTCCCACATACAGCGCCCTCTCCCGGCCGCAGGCGAGAAGCTCCAGCGCCCGCCACACCATTTCCGGCGACGGCTTCTTTTTGATTCCCGCCTCCTCATTTTCTCCCATAGCCACATGAATCAATCCCGGAAAGTACACCGGCATCAGCTCCTTTACCGCGAAATCCGCCTTGTTGGAAACCACCGCCGTCTTGATTCCCATTTTCTTCAATTTTACAAGAAGTTCTTCAATGCCCTCATAGGGAACCGTCTTGTCCTGACAGTGAGCGGCATAGTACCTGCGAAATGCAGCCAGCACATCCTCTGTGAGCTTCTGGCTCGTCCCCTCTGGCACCGCCCGGACAATCAGCTTCCGTATGCCATTTCCCACAAACTGCCGGACCTCATCCAGAGACCTTGTCGGCATATCGTGACTTTTCAGCGCCGCGTTCACCGCGTCCGCCAGATCCTCTAACGTATTTAATAAAGTACCGTCCAAATCAAAAATTACCGCATCGTATTTCATGACTAATCCTCTAACCTCATTCTTCTTTCCCTACACCTTTTTCATGACTGAAACATACCCGAAAATATGGGTATTCCCTCACGCCAACTATTGACCTGTTTCATTCTACCACGAACGGTCCCGCTTGTCACCTCCAAACTTATACAGCATACGCGATGAAGAATCTCCTTTTATTTGACAAAACCAACGGATAATGCTAACATGGAAAAGGTATTTTTTTAAAGAAAATTTTCAGACAGACGGGAAATTTCACCCCGCTCTGCTTACAGAAAAGAATGGAGGAAAACATGAAACTTGACAAGCTAGTAGGCGAGCGCTTTAAGGAAAAACCGAGCGACTGCGTCATTGAGAGCCACGCCCTGATGGTCCGGGGCGGATACATAAAGGATGTAGCCAAGGGAATCTATTCCCAGTACACGCCGCTCAAGCGGATCTGCCAGAAGATAGAGGCCATTCTCCGCGAGGAAATGGACGCCATCGACGGCCAGGAGGTGCTCTTTCCAGTATCCCTGCCCGCCTCTCTCTGGGATGAGTCCGGGCGGTACGAGAGCGTCGGCAGCGAGCTGCTCCGTTTTTCAGACCGCAACGGCACCAAGATGGTCATGGGCATGACACATGAGGAGGCCGCGGTCCATCTGGTGCGGGACTACGCCAAAAGCTATAACAACTATCCCTTTATGATCTATCAGATTCAGACCAAATTCCGGGACGAGGCCAGGCCGAGGGCCGGACTGATCCGCGTCCGGGAATTTACCATGAAGGATGCTTATTCCTTCCACACCTCGCAGGAGGATCTGGAGCGCTATTACCAGATCTGCTACGACGCCTACAATCGGATTTTTGCCCGGGCCGGCATCCCGGAGGTTGTCACCGTTGCCTCGGATTCCGGCATGATGGGCGGCAGCCTGGCCCACGAGTACATGCTGCTCACCCCGGTGGGCGAGGACTCCATCGCCATCTGCGACGCGTGCGATTACCGCTCGAACATGGAAGCGGCGGAAAGCATTATTGAAAATGAAAAGGACGCCTCCTACGAGGAGCTGACCAAGGTCTACACGCCGGATATCCACACGATCGAGGAAATCTGTGATTTTCTCCACTCGCCGCTTGAGAAGTCCTGCAAGGCGGTCGTTTACCAGAAAAATATGACGGACGATTATGTGGTCGTATTTATCCGGGGCGATTTGGACATCAACGAAACAAAGCTGACCAACTATCTGGGCGAGGCGATCCACCCGGCTGTCATCACGCCGGAGTGCGGCCTGCACGCCGGATATATCGGCCCGGTCGGCCTTCATGTGGAGGGCGATTTCACCGTTGTATATGACCGCTCCCTGGAGGGAACCAATAACCTCTCCTGCGGCGCCAACGAGGAGGAGTACCACTACACCGGACTGTGCATGGAGCGAGATGTAAAGGACGCCTCCTATGTAGATGTGGCCAAAATCATCGAGGGCGGCATCTGTCCTAAGTGCGGGCAGAAAAAGATTCATCTCTCCCGCGGCATTGAGGTGGGCAACATCT
This sequence comes from uncultured Lachnospiraceae bacterium, assembly GCA_947589175.1. Taxonomy (GTDB): domain Bacteria; phylum Bacillota; class Clostridia; order Lachnospirales; family Lachnospiraceae; genus Eubacterium_F. The sequence continues at coordinate 4,431 of CANPZR010000175.1, forward strand.
TCCAGCTGGGAACCAAGTACACCAAATCCATGAACATGCAGTATCTGGACGCGGAGGGAAATTCCCACTATCCGATTATGGGATGCTACGGCATCGGCGTGGGCCGTCTGGCGGCCTCCGTCTGCGAGGCGCATCACGATGAATACGGTCCGATCTGGCCGATTTCCATCGCGCCCTGGCAGGTTCACCTGTGCTGTCTGCGCTCCGATGACGCGGAGTCAAAGACTTATGCCGATCAGCTCTACGATGCCTTGAAAAAAGAGCGCATCGAGGTGATTTACGACGACAGAAACGTCCGTCCGGGCGTCATGTTCTCCGACGCAGACCTTCTGGGCGTGCCGATCCGTCTGGTCGTCAGTCCCCGCAATATGAAGGAATCCGTCGTGGAGCTCTCTAGCCGGGATAAATCCGTCCAGGAAAAGGTGGCGCTGGACGAAGTCGTTCCCACCGTAAAGGCGCTGATTGACCGGATGATGCAGGAAATCAATGAGAAGTGCTGATTTATAGTGAAAAAGAGGGCACCTTTGCGAGTGTCCTCTTTTTCATGCATTATCACAATGATTCCTTCTTCTAAATTTTATAATCTGCTGATTCTGCTGATTTTTCTGCTGATTCTGAAGAACCGTGGAAACAACTTGACCGAGAAAAGGTAACAGACTATAATATAAAAAACGAAAGTCATCCGTTACTTGGCTTTATGTAAAATCAATTTAATGTCTAAAAATCAGAGATACAAGGAGACAAAAGAAATGCTTGAAAATAGAAATGTAAGTATCATAACTGATACCGACGGTAAAAAATTAGTGCTAATCAATGATATACGTTTCAAGGCAAAAGTACGAGATGATTGGAACATTGTAGAAAAATATCTGAAAAAGTACATAGGAAAATTTTATGAGATTGAAGAAGCCTCTGATAAAATATATATCTCATCAGATTTTCCCGATGAATATGCCAGTTCCGAGAGCCGTATCGCTCTAAAAGGCGCTGTCGCAAAAGCTAAAGCTAATGCGGCGCAGGCTATTCCAGAGCTTATAAGGATAGCGACCAATCCGAAGCATGAAGAAAATCGAAAAGCCAAGCATAGGACTGATGCGACATATGGCTGGTACAGGTACGACATCCGGTTTGCGCTGCCAGTATATGATGATAAAACCGGAAACATAGCCAGATACAATATATATTCTGCAAGTATGCTAGTTCGTCATGCAAATGATGACAGGAAATATCTTTATGACATATTGGCAATAAAAAAAGAAACGAGCAGCCCGCTTGAGTGAAAACACTGTACGGTAAAA
>CANPZR010000176.1 GCA_947589175.1 uncultured Lachnospiraceae bacterium
GATTTTATAGTATGATAAAAAAGATTATGAACATAAATGGAGGAAGAACAGGAACATGAGCGACAAGTTGAAAGTGGGAATTTTAGGCGGTACCGGTATGGTGGGACAGCGATTTATCTCTTTGCTGGAGGATCATCCGTGGTTCGAGGTGGCGACTATCGCGGCCAGCCCGAGGAGCGCCGGAAAGACCTATGAGGAGGCAGTGGGCGGCAGGTGGAAGATGCAAAAGCCGATGCCGGAGGCTGTCAAGAAAATCGTAGTTAAAAATGTAAATGACATCGAGGCGGTCAGCCGCGAGGTCGATTTTGTATTCAGCGCTGTGGACATGACGAAGGAAGAAATCAAAAAGATTGAGGAAGATTACGCGAGAGCGGAGATTCCGGTCGTATCCAACAACAGCGCGCATAGATGGACGCCGGACGTGCCGATGATTGTGCCGGAGGTGAACCCGGAGCATCTGGCGGTGATTGAGAGCCAGAAAAAGCGCCTGGGAACGACGCGCGGATTTATCTGCGTCAAGCCGAACTGTTCGATTCAGAGCTATGCGCCGGCGCTGACGGCGTGGAGAAAGTTCGAGCCGACGCTTGTCGTGGCCACGACGTATCAGGCGATTTCCGGCGCGGGCAAGACATTTGCCGACTGGCCGGAGATGGAGCACAACATTATCCCCTATATCGGCGGGGAGGAAGAAAAGAGCGAGCAGGAGCCGCTGCGCATCTGGGGACGTGTGGAGAACGGCCAGATTGTAAAGGCGGACGGCCCGCTGATTACCAGCCAGTGCATCCGCGTGCCGGTTCTGGACGGACACACGGCGGCTGTGTTTGTGAATTTCAAGCAGAAGCCGACGAAGGAGGAACTGATTCAGGCGTTAGTAGAATTTAAGGGAGAGCCGCAGGAGCTGGGACTTCCCAATGCGCCAAAGCAGTTTATCCAGTACAGGGAGGAGGACGACCGGCCGCAGGTGGCGCTTGACGTCAACTATGAAAATGGATTTGGCGTGAGCGTGGGACGGTTGAGAGAGGACTCCTATTTTGACTGGAAGTTTGTGGGACTGTCTCACAATACAGTCCGGGGAGCGGCCGGCGGGGCGGTTCTTATGGCGGAGCTCTTAAAAGCGAAAGGCTATATTACGGCGAAATAATTATAAAGGACGAGGACAGAGGGGAGGCGTTCATATGGGAAAATTCCGTGTGATGGTAAAGGGAATTGTAGAGTTTCAGGGAAAGCTTCTGGCGGTGGAGCGCTGGTACAACGACTGTATCGTCGAGCCCTACCAGTGGGAATTTCTGGACGGCGACATGGAGCCGGACGAGACGCCGACTGAGGCGGTAGAGCGCGTGGTGGCGGAGCTGACAGGAATAGGAGTAAGTGAGATTCGCCCGGTATATACCTGGGGATTCACAGCGGGCGAGGTTCCCGTCGTGGGGATTGCCTTTCTCTGTCAGGCGGGCACCGAGGCGGTTCTTCTGTCAGAGGAAATCAGCGACTTTAAGTGGATTACCCGCGAGGAAGTGCCGGAGGTTGTCACCAGGAACGCGATTATTCGCGACATGAGGGCCGCGGGAATGATTCCGCAGGAGAATTGAGTAGAGAAAGGGGAAATTCATTGAGAGTGTGGATTAAGAACGGACACCTTTTGGATCCTGCTGACCATCGGGATGAAATATGTGATTTATACATTGAGGACGGAAAGGTTGCCTTTATAGGCAGCCTTTTGTCCGATTCTCGGGGAAAAGAGGATTGTCAGGTCATTGACGCAGAGGGAAAATATGTGATGCCGGGATTTTTGGACCTCCATGTGCATTTGAGGGAGCCGGGCTTTGAGTACAAGGAGACGATCCGGACGGGGACGGCGGCCGCCGCCAAGGGCGGTTTTACGGCGGTGTGCCCTATGCCGAACACCTCGCCCGCCACGGACAGCCCGGAGATGATACGGAAGATTCGGGAGATTGCGGAGCGCGACAGCCGGATTCACGTCTATCCCGTGGGAGCAGTCACCAAGGGGCAGCAGGGAAAAGAGATGACGGATATCGCAGGTATGGCGGCGGCGGGAGCGAAGGCTATCAGCGAGGACGGAAAGTCCGTGATGGACGCAGGGCTGTACCGGGAGGCGATGAGGGAGGCCGCCAAGGCGGGTATCCCTGTGCTCGCCCACTGCGAGGACAAGAATATGGTGGGCTCCGGCGCCATGAATGCCGGAAAAAAAGCGGAGGAGCTAGGGATGCCTGGCATCACTAACGGCGTGGAGGACGTGATTGTCGCGAGGGACATTCTGCTGGCCAAGGAGACGGGGGCCAGGCTTCATCTGTGCCACTGCTCGACGGCGGACAGCGTGCGGATGGTCGAACAGGCGAAAAAGGACGGGCTGCATGTATCCGGCGAGGTGTGTCCGCACCATTTTTCCCTGACGGAGGACGACATTCCGGGAGATGACGCCAATTATAAAATGAACCCGCCGCTGCGCACATCTACAGATGTAGAAAAGCTGAGAGAGGGCCTGTCAAAGGGCATTATGGAGGCTATTTCCACCGATCACGCGCCCCACGGCGAGGAGGAAAAAAAGGCGTCGATCGCGAAGGCGCCATTCGGCATTGTGGGTTCGGAGACGGCGTACGCGCTGGCGGTGACAAATCTGGTGAAAAAGGGATATCTGACTCCCATGCAGCTAGTGGAGCGCATGAGCACGGCGCCATGCCGGATTTTAGGCGTGCCGGGCGGCAGCCTGGCTGTGGGGATGCCGGCGGATATCACCATTGCGGATATGGATTCCGAGTATGAAATAGACAGAGATACATTTGTATCCAAGGGAAAGAACACGCCCTTTCACGGCATGAGAGTGACGGGCCGGGTATTTTATACACTGGTCGGGGGCGAAATCGTATATCAGTATGAAGGAGGAAACGCAATATGATCAATAAACTGGTTGCCAACATAAAAAAGACCAACGCGCCGGTGGTAGTGGGGCTGGATCCCATGCTAAGCTATATACCGGGCGCCATTTTGGACCGGGCGGTGAAGAAGCAGGGGGAGACGCTCGAGGCGGCGGGGGCGGCTGTCTGGGAGTACAATAAGGGAATTATCGACGCCACCTGCGATCTGATTCCGGCGGTAAAGCCGCAGATTGCCATGTACGAGCAATTCGGGATTCCGGGCTTGATGGCTTTTCAGAAAACGGTGGAGTATTGTCAGGAAAAGGGACTGGTCGTCATCGGAGATGTGAAACGGGGCGATATCGGCTCGACCTCGGCGGCGTATGCCAACGGCCATCTGGGCAGCGTGACAATTGGGAACACAAAATGCAGGGGATTTAACGAGGATTTTATCACGGTCAATCCCTATTTTGGCATTGACGGCGTAAAGCCGTTTGTGGATGTGTGCCGGGAGGAGAAGAAGGGAATTTTCCTCTTAGTCAAGACGTCCAATCCGTCCTCCGGGGAATTTCAGGATCAGAAGATAGACGGAAAGCCCCTTTATGAGATTGTGGGCGAACATGTCGCCAAATGGGGCGAGGAGTGCATGGGAGATGAGTACAGCTATGTGGGGGCGGTCGTGGGCGCCACCTACCCGGAGATGGGGCGCGTGCTCCGGAAAATCATGCCAAAGACTTATATTCTGGTGCCGGGCTATGGCGCGCAGGGAGGCACGGCGGCGGATCTGAAACCGTACTTCAATGAGGACGGACTGGGAGCAATCGTCAATTCCTCCCGCGGTATAATCTGCGCCTACAAACAGGAAAAATACGCGAAATTTGGCGAGGACGGCTATGCGGATGCCTCCCGCCAGGCGGTCATTGACATGATCGAGGATATCCGGACGGCGCTATAAAATTTGAAAGGGAGATAGAATATGGCAAAAAGACAGTGTATGGCCAGGGTGACTTCGGTGACAGAGCTGGCGGAGGGAATCTATTCGATGTGGCTGCTGGCGCCGGAGATCGCGGAGGAGGCGGTTCCGGGGCAGTTCATTTCCCTGTACTGCAAAGAAACGGACCATTTGCTGCCGAGGCCGATCAGCCTGTGTGAAATCGACGGGGAGCAGGGGACGCTGCGTCTGGTGTTTCGAGTCGTGGGAGCGGGTACGGAGGAATTTTCAAAAATGAATCCAGGCGATGAAGTCCGGATTCTGGGACCGCTTGGCAACGGATTTCCCCTCGCGGAGTGCGACGGCGAAAAGAGAGCTATTTTGATCGGCGGAGGTATTGGAATCCCGCCGCTCTTGGAGCTTGCGCGGCAGTTGGACGAAAAGACTACAGTTGTAGTCGGCTATCGGAACGCGGATACATTTCTCCTGGAGGAGCTGCGAGAGGCGGCGGACCGGGTGGTAATCGCTACCGAGGACGGCAGCCTGGGAGTAAAGGGCAACGTCATAGACGCCATTTTGGCGGAAGGAGTTCAGGGCGATGTGGTCTATTCCTGCGGTCCCCTTCCGATGCTGCGGGGCGTGAAGGAGTGGTCGTGCAAAAACGGCGTGCCGGCGTGGATTTCGATGGAGGAGAGAATGGCGTGCGGCGTGGGAGCCTGCCTTGCCTGCGTGTGCAAGTCTACAGAAGTAGATAGCCATTCTAACGTACATAATAAGAGAATCTGCAAGGACGGACCAGTTTTTCTTGCGACAGAAATAGAATTGGGATAATGTATATTGTAGCAACAGTATATAGTGCGCAAGCAGTATTATAGTGCGCAAGCAATATTATAGTGCGCAAGCAATATTATAGTGTGGTAGCAATGTTGCAACGCGACAACAGATTGTGCAATAGTTATTGAATCTGAGAAAAGAAAGGGAAACGAGAGTATGAGTGAAAAACTGCGCGTCAATTTTGCCGGCGTGACATTTGAGAATCCGGTGACGACGGCATCCGGCACCTTTGGCTCCGGTATGGAATACAGCGATTTTGTGGATCTGGAGAAATTAGGCGCCGTGACGACCAAGGGAGTGGCGAATGTGCCGTGGCCGGGCAACCCCACGCCGAGAATCGCGGAGACGCATGGGGGGATGCTCAACGCCATCGGCCTGCAGAATCCGGGCATAGACACATTTATCCATCGCGACCTGGCGTTTCTACACGAGAAGAACGCCAGAATTATCGTAAATGTGTGCGGTCGCTCTATGGAAGATTATGTGGATGTGGTGGAGCGTCTGGCGGAGGAAAATGTGGATCTTTTGGAAATCAATATCTCCTGTCCCAACGTGAAGGCGGGAGGAATTGCCTTCGGACAAAAGCCGGAAATGGCGGAGGAGATTACGAAGGCAGTGAAACGGGCTGCCAGGCAGCCTGTGATTATGAAGTTGAGCCCCAATGTGACCGATATCACAGAGATGGCGAGGGCGGTAGAGGCCGGCGGAGCGGACGGGGTGTCCTTGATCAATACGCTGACGGGCATGAAAATTGATGTGAATCGGCGCTGCTTTGCCCTGGCGAATCAGACCGGAGGCATGTCCGGTCCCTGCGTGAAGCCGGTGGCGGTGCGCATGGTGTATCAGGTGGCTCACGCGGTAAAAATTCCGGTTCTCGGCATGGGCGGCATCCAGAACACGGAGGACGCGCTGGAGTTTCTCATGGCGGGCGCCACGATGGTGGCAGTCGGGACGGCCAATTTCTTCAATCCCTGCGCCACGTCCCAGATCATCGACGGGCTGGAGGAATACGCGGAGCGGGAGCGGTTAAATAATATTACGGATATTGTGGGATGCGTATGAGCGC
>CANPZR010000177.1 GCA_947589175.1 uncultured Lachnospiraceae bacterium
GGGGTACGCGGTGCGGAAGGTCCGGGCGTGCGATATGTTTCCGGGAACAAAAGGGGTGGAGACGGTGGTGGAGCTGGGGTAATAGCATCGTACGACACGGTGGAAAACGTTATGGATATTGAAAGGTCTTTTAACAGCCACGAAAAAACCACCGGTAACCCGGTGGTTTTTGGTTGGCAATTTGTCTTAGCGACAGGCCGCTACAGTACATTTTCCATAATAGAGAGGACCTGCTTCGGATCGTAGGGCTTCTGGATAAACTCCGTGGCGCCCAGCTTGATCGCCTCTATCATTTTCTCTTTCTGGCCAGCCGCCGTAATCATGACGGCCACGGCGTCCGCATCGTGTTCCATGATCTTGTCCAGTGCGCCCAGTCCATCCAGAACGGGCATGGTGATGTCCAGCGTCACGATGTCCGGCTTCAGATCGACATACATCTCGTAGCCGAGCTGGCCGTTTTCCGCTTCCCCGACGACCTCATGCCCTCCTTCCGTCAGGATGTTCTTTAACATGCGGCGGGAGGTGCGGGAGTCGTCAACAATCAAAATTTTTGCCATTACAATCCCTCCATTAACCTAATTTGATTATCATTTTCGATCCTTTCCCGTCAACGAAGACCGGAAGAACGTAAAAGTCGCCGTCAATGGTGTGATCGAATAAAAGCTGTGGCGGTTCCATGTCTATGCTGATTCCCTGAAAACTCAGTTCGGCGGCATATAACCCGTTGACGCAGTTGGTGAACTCTGCCACAGAATCCAGCGCGTCTTCATCTACTTTGTCAAAATTTTCTTTGGCGTACCCATCGGCGATCGCGAGAATCCCGTCGTCGTCGCTGGCAAATCCCAGAAAACCGTCATAGTCGCCCTTTGTGTGCTGCAGGGCGAGAGCCTTTACGGTGAGGGACGGCATAAAGGAGCCCTTCTCGATGCGGATGTATGAGGAGACAAAGCGAACCATGCTCCGGAGAGCGAGTCCGATCAGATCCTGATAGCGCGGATCTTCGGCATCCACAAATGCGGGCAGGACATTTTCAATGTCCCCATCCTTGATTGCCTGAAATACTTCATCCGAGTATCCCATCTCATGCTGAAAAGCGGCGAGGCACTCGTCAATCTCCGATCTTGTGAGAACGCCTCCCTCTTCCAGGGCCTGAATGAAAATGAGATAAGGATTCCCCTGGCGGCTCAGCAAATAGGAGACGTCCGCCTCTGTCAAATATCCCTTCTCTACAGCCAAATCGCCAAAACGCTTATCCGTCTGCATCTGCAGATAGTTCAGCTCTGTGGACTGCGTGCGGGTGAGCATCCCCTCATTCTCAGCAATCAGTCCCAGTTTTACACGGTTGGCCTTTATGTAATTCATACAGGAGTCCAGCTGCTCAGCGGTAATTTTCTGGTTTTCCAATAAATAATTTCCAAAAAACTGACTAAACATAAAAATCTCCTTTCAATTGTATTATTTTTATTATACAATAGAACGCAGAAAAAGAAAAGCAATTTTGAAAGGAAGTGTAAAAAATGGCTGGTTCTGTATTGGGAGAGGTCTTTAAGGTCATGACATGGGGGGAGTCCCACGGGGCCGGACTGGGGGTCGTGGTGGACGGATGTCCGGCGGGCCTCGCACTGTCGGAGGCCGATATACAGGCATTTCTGGACCGCAGAAAGCCCGGCGAGACGAAGTATTCCACGCCTCGGAAGGAGGGGGACAAGGTCCGCATCCTGTCCGGTACATTTGAGGGCAAGACGACCGGGACGCCTATTTCCCTCATGGTGGAGAATACATCCCAGCGGTCGGGGGACTATTCCGAGATCGCGCAGTACTACAGGCCGGGCCATGCGGATTATACATTCGACGCCAAGTACGGGTTCCGTGACTATCGGGGAGGAGGCCGCTCGTCGGGGCGCGAGACTATCGGGCGCGTGGCGGCGGGCGCGATAGCCAGCCGGATTCTGGAGCAGCTGGGGATTACGATTACGGCCTACACGAAGCAGATCGGCCCCTATGTGTGCCGCGAAGAGTGCATGGATCCGAAGAATGTTGAGAAAAGCCCTCTTCGAATGCCGGATCTTGCCGTGTCGGAGCAGGCAGAGGAGTACCTCTCCGGCAAGATGAAGGAGATGGATTCGGTGGGGGGCGTGGTGGAGTGCGTCATCAGCGGCGTGCCCGCCGGGATAGGAGAGCCGGTGTTTGGCAAGCTGGACGCGAAGCTGGCGGGGAATATTGTCTCCATCGGCGCGGTAAAGGGAGTGGAAATCGGGGCCGGTTTTGCCGTGGCGCGGATGACAGGCTCGGAGAATAACGACAATTTTTACATGGACAGCGAGGGACGCGTGAAAAAGGCCACTAATTTTGCCGGGGGAATCCTGGGCGGAATCAGCGATGGGGACGATATCGTAATCCGGGCGGCGTTCAAGCCCACGCCGTCTATTTTCCAGACCCAGAAGACCGTGAACCGGAAGGGCGAGGACATTGAAATTCAGATTAAGGGGCGGCACGATCCGGTGATCATGCCCCGGGCGGTGGTCGTAGTGGAGACTATGGCGGCCCTCACGCTGGTGGACAGCCTGTTTGTGGGGATGACTTCCCGCATGGACCGGATCCGGGATTTTTACTCAGATATGAGATGAAAACAGAGGCTAAGAGGGCACGCGCTTTCTGTCACGTTCCTGCCCTGATACGGCATAATAATGAGGAAAGTGCCGACGACGTTTGTGTCAAGGAGGCATTTGACTAATATCTCCAACGAGACGGCAGTAGAGATGGAATAACGAATAGGGGAAATTTGTCATATAATGTAGAAAAAACCAAGAAGGCATGCTGTTGTGACAGACAGAAGGGGACATTATGACCCGGATACGCAGATTGTGACCGACGACACGACGATCTACGAGATCGACCCGGAGTGCTATCAGTGTTTATCGGAGGCCGAGAAAAAGAAGTATTTCGGGGATATAATATTTGAGGCCGGGGAAAATAAGAAGCTGTAAGAAATTTTCTTACATGAAAGACTCTCCGCCGGGCCGGTGGGATACCAGCCTGGCAGAGAGTTCTTTTATGGGATCAGAAACGTCCGCCTTTTAAAAAGCGGAAAGGGCGCTGAAATTAGCAGCCGCAGCCGTTGCCATAGTTTCCGATGCCGTTGCCGCCACAGCCGCAGCAGCTGAGAAGCAGCAGGATCAGGATGAGACAGCTGCAGTCGCTGCCGCCGCCCAGGCCATTGCCCAGTGCGTTGCCGCCGCATCCGCCGCAGCACAGCAAAAGGATAAGGATGATCCAGCAGGAAGAACCGTTCCCTTCATTATAAGAACATCCTCCGCCGCATTGTGTTGCTGATAAATCACTCATAATATTGCCTCCTAAATTCATTTACACTGATATCCTATGCGGGAGAGCCCCGGGGGGTTCCAGTAAAAGAGCTAAAATGTTCGCAAAATTTTTATTTGTATGTGGAAAGAGATTATAGTATAATAGGGTTGCGTTAAATAGGAAGGATCAGAAGGGAATGGGGATAACATATGAAACGGATCTTGTTATTTGCGGCCTGCATCCTGTTATTTGCTGCCCTGTCTGCCTGTGGAAAGCAGCCGGCCGGGAAGCAGAGGGAGGAGTCGCAAGTGAAGGAGCCGCCGGTTTCTCAGGATGAGGCCTTTGATCAGGCGGAGATGCTGGTCGAGAGCATGACGCTGGAAGAAAAAGTAGGACAGATGCTTTTTGTGTCTCTGCGGCAGATTGACAATCCTTCCGGCCAGCGGGAGAGCGCGGAGCGTGTGAGGAAGAAAGCGGAAAAGGCTATCGGGACGTATCAGTTCGGCGGAATTTTGCTGGACGGCGTATACAGTACAAAGAGCAGACATTATACAAGAGAACTGGTGGATGATCTGCAACAGGCAGCGTGCCAGTCACCAGGCCAGCTGACACAGGCTGAAAGTCAGTTGCCACAGACCACAGGCCAACTACAGCAGGTCACAGGCCAGCTGGCTCAGGCCGTTTCCGGCGGGGCGCTGTTTATCGCCATGGAAGAAGAAGGCGGCGGAAGCCATTCTGCTTCTGCTAAGAACCCCGACCTGAAGGCGGGGGGATATGTGACTCCTGCTGAGATGGGAGAGAGCATGAGCGAGCAGATGATTTATGCGCGGGGCAGCAGCATTGGAAAGGAACTGGCTTCCTGGGAGGTCAATCTGAATCTGGCTCCCCTGGCGGATCTCGCTTCCGGGAGCAATGAGGATTATGACGCCCGGTGCTTAGGGAATGATGCAGATACGGTCTCCGATCTGTTGGCGCAGTATGTGGAAGGCCTGCGGGAGGGAGGAGTGGCAGTTACGCTCAAACATTTTCCGGGAATCGGTTCTGCGGACGGGGATTACACGAAAGAGATTTTGGACAATGACCGGAGTCTTATACAGCTTCGCAGCGATGAATTTTCCGTATATCAGGCGGGAATCGACGCGGGAGCGGACTGCGTGATGATGAGCAGCGCGGCTCTGACCCGGATTACCGGGGACGAGACGCCGTCGTTTCTGTCGGAGGAAATCGTGACCGGTCTTTTGCGGGAGGAGCTGGGATTTGAGGGAGTGGTCATGACCCCGCCGCTGAATACGCCTGTAATCCGGGAGAAATACACGCCGGAGTACGCGGCAGTGGAGGCGGTGAAGGCCGGCTGCGATATGATCGTGATGCCGTCGGACATAGACGCGGCGTATAACGGAATCATAAAAGAAGTGAGGACAGGCCGACTGAGTGAAAAGGTGATCAACACGGCGGTGCGCCGGATTTTGCAGTGCAAGATCCACCGGGGCATTCTCGTGCTGAAGGATAAATAGCAACATTTTTGAACAAGGAGGAAAACACAGTGGAAAAGAAAGAGATGCTCTATGAGGGCAAGGCAAAAAAGGTGTACAGCACAGACGTAGAGGACGTGTACATTGTAGATTATAAGGATGACGCGACGGCATTTAACGGCGAGAAAAAAGGAACTATCGTGGGAAAGGGCGTAATCAACAACCGCATGACCAATTTCCTGTTTAAAAAGTTAGAGGAGGCGGGCGTGCCGACCCACTATGTAGAGGAGCTGAGCGACAGAGAGACCGCTGTGAAGAAGGTTTCCATTATTCCGCTGGAGGTCATCGTGCGCAACACGGCTGCGGGCAGCTTTTCCAAGCGCCTTGGCATCGAGGAGGGGAGAAAGCTTCTGTGTCCGACGCTGGAGTTCAGCTACAAGGACGACGATTTGGGCGATCCGCTGATCAACGATTATTTCGCGAAGGCCATCGGCATTGCCACGCAGGAGGATATCGACACAATTACCAGGTATGCCTTTATGGTCAATGATTTTCTGATTCAGTTTTTCGAGGAGTGCGGCATCGAGCTGATCGATTTCAAAATCGAGTTCGGAAAGACGAGCGACGGCACGATTATTCTCGCCGACGAGATTTCCCCGGACACCTGCCGTTTCTGGGATATCAAGACGAGAGAAAAGCTGGATAAGGACCGTTTCCGCCGGGATCTGGGCGGCGTGGAGGACGCGTATAACGAGGTGGCAAAGAGGATTGGGCTGACGAAGTAGACAGTAAAAGCGTGAAGAGAGGAAATTCTCATATGGACGAGTTTTATTCGGACGGGCTGCATGAGGAGTGCGGCGTATTTGGCATGTACGATCT
>CANPZR010000178.1 GCA_947589175.1 uncultured Lachnospiraceae bacterium
CGCGGCATCGGTCGGGTGTTCGTGGGAGCCGTGGATCCCAACCCGAAGGTGGGAGGAAAAGGCATTCAGATTCTCAGGGATCACGGAATTGAAGTAGAGACCGGAATTTTGGAAAAGGAGTGCCTGGCGCTCAACGAAATATTTTTTCATTATATAACAGATAAAATTCCCTATATCGCTATGAAATACGCCATGACGATGGACGGGAAAATTGCTACCTACACCGGCGATTCCAGATGGGTTACCGGTGAGGAGGCGCGCCGGCATGTACATCAGTTGCGCAAGCAGTACAGCTCTATTATGGTAGGAATCGGCACGGTGCTCATAGATAATCCCATGCTCAACTGCCGTATCGAGGAGGGCGTGGACCCGGTGAGGGTGATCTGCGATTCCCATCTCAGGATTCCGTTGGAGAGCCAGATCGTGCAGACGGCAAAAGAGATTCCGACCATCGTAGCCTATGCGGTCGGAGATGAGGAAAAAGAAAAGCGGCTGCGGGAGGCGGGAGTAGATTTAATTTGTAGCGGCAATGACGTTGTAGATTTTTCCGGCCTGGCACGAGAGCTCGGCGGACGCGGCATCGACAGTATTTTAGTGGAGGGCGGCGGAACTTTTCACGGGACAGTTTTAAAGAGCGGTCTGGTCCGGCGCATTTACTGTTACATGGCGCCGAAACTCATCGGCGGCAAGGAGGCCAAGTCGCCGGTGGAGGGCAGCGGCTTTTCCCTGATGCGGGAGGCGTTAGAGGTTCACGATACAGAGATACTGAAAATTGGCAGCGACATCTGCATAACCGGGCTGGTCCGGCAGGAAGCAGAAAAAGAGCGGAATTGAGATGAGGGAATTATGTTTACAGGAATTATAGAGGAAGTGGGGCAGCTTGCGGACATAAAGCGGGGCAGCCAGTCGGCAGTGCTTCACATCCGGTGCCAGAAGGTGCTGGAGGGAACGAAGGTCGGCGACAGCATCGCCGTCAACGGCGTTTGCCTTACGGTGACTTCCATGGACGGCCAGGGGTATACGGCGGACGTGATGGCGGAGACGCTGAATCGCAGTTCTCTGGGAAACCTGGTCCGGGGAAGCCGGGTAAATCTGGAGCGGGCCATGCCGGCGGACGGACGGTTCGGCGGTCACATCGTGGCGGGCCACATTGACGGCACGGGCACGATCACGGACATATTTCGGGACGAGACGGCGGTCTGGTACCGGATTTCGGCGGAGCCGGGCGTGCTGCGCTATATTGTGGAAAAGGGCTCGATTACCATAGACGGCATCAGCCTGACGGTGGCGCAAGTCACGGGGCAGGATTTTTCCGTGTCCATTATACCTCACACGCAGACGAACACGGCGTTGGCCGACCGGAAGGCGGGAGATATTGTAAATCTGGAGACGGATATCATTGGAAAGTATGTGGAGAAACTGCTCACGCCGGAGGAGTCCGGAAAAAAGAGCGGGCTCACGGCGGAATTTCTGGCGGAGCACGGATTTCTGTAACCCGCGGCGGCTTGAACGCACGGTCAGCGGGACAGTTTTGTAGTTTATAATTTGGTTGTATTTATATATTTTTATATGTTTATATTCGCAATAGAAAGGACGGAGAAAAATGGCGGAGCTGGCGACGATAGAGGAGGCATTGGAGGATCTGCGGCAGGGGAAGATCGTTCTGGTCATTGACGACCCTGACCGGGAAAATGAGGGCGATCTGATCTGCGCGGCGGAATTTGCCACCACGGAAAATGTAAATATGATGGCTACATATGCCAAGGGGCTGATCTGTATGCCCATGAGCCGGGAACTGACGAGGAAGCTGGGGCTGGATCAGATGGTGTCGGTCAATACGGATAACCACTCCACGGCGTTTACGGTTTCCATCGACCACATGGACACCACGACAGGAATTTCGGCGGTGGAGCGCTCCCTCACGGCGATGAAATGCGTGGAGGACGGAGCGAGGCCGGAGGATTTCAGGCGGCCGGGCCATATGTTTCCTCTGGAGGCCAGAGAGGGCGGCGTGCTGAAGCGGGCCGGGCACACAGAGGCGACAGTGGATCTTATGAAGCTGGCCGGGCTGAAGGAGTGCGGCCTCTGCTGTGAGATCATGCGGGAGGACGGCACGATGATGCGCACCACGGAGCTTCTGGAATTTGCCAAAAAGCATGGGCTCCATGTGGTCACAATCGAGCAGCTGATTCGAAAGAGGCTGGAGAAGGAGAGCCTGGTAAAAAAGGTGGCCGAGGCAAAGCTCCCGACCAAATACGCGGATTTTACCATTCACGGGTATGAAAATGTCACCAACGGGGAACATCATGTGGCGCTGACGCTGGGCGACGTGGCGGACGGGGAGCCGGTTCTGTGCCGGGTTCATTCCGAGTGCCTCACGGGCGACGTGTTCGGCTCGAAGCGCTGCGACTGCGGGGAGCAGTTGGACAGCGCCATGCGGCAGATCGCGAAGGAGGGGCGCGGGATTCTTTTGTACATGCGCCAGGAAGGCCGAGGCATCGGTCTTTTGAATAAGATAAAAGCCTATAAGCTCCAGGAGGAGGGGTACGATACGGTGGAGGCCAATGTCAAGCTGGGCTTTGCGCCGGATTTGAGAGAGTACGGTATCGGCGCCCAGATTTTGCACGATCTGGGGGCGAGAAAGCTGCGGCTTTTGACCAACAATCCCAAGAAGATTTCCGGGCTGGCGGGCTATGGGATCTCCATTGAGGAGCGGGTGCCCATCGAGATGGCGCCGGGGCCGGATGACTACAAGTACCTGGTGACCAAGCAGGAGAAAATGATGCACATGACCCATTATAAATAGCAAGAAAAGAAAGCGAGGATAAGAAAATGAGGACTTTAGAGGGAAATGTAATTGGAAATGGATTGAAAATCGGCATTGTGGCTTCACGTTTCAACGAGTTTATCGTGAGCAAGCTCATCGGGGGCGCCGAGGACGCCCTGACCCGCCACGGCGTGGACATGGACCAGGTGGACCTGGCCTGGGTGCCGGGCGCTTTTGAGATACCGCTCGCGGCTCAGAAAATGGCCCAGTCCGGCAGATATGACGCCATTATCTGTCTGGGCGCCGTGATTAAGGGCTCTACCTCCCATTACGATTATGTGTGCGCCGAGGTGAGCAAGGGAGTTGCCTCCGTGGCGCTGAACACGGGAATGCCGGTTCTGTTCGGGGTGCTGACCACCGACAACATTGAGCAGGCCATTGAGAGGGCCGGGACCAAGGCGGGCAACAAGGGCTACGATACGGCATGCTCCGCCATTGAGATGGCGAACCTCATGAAAACGATGGAGTAACAACCCCAGAAAAGGTTTCCATGGAAAATTTCCATAAAAATCCAGGGAAAAATTCCCGTCATATATCCCGCGTAGGCCTCCTGGCTCTGAGCGCATAAAAAAAGTTGCATTTTTTATAATAAAAGTGCAACTTTTTTTTCGCTTGAATCGTGTTATATATAGCAGGCGCTTTTAGAGAGAAAGGGGGTTTTTTATGGAACGAAAGAGAGAGGAAAATTACGATCTGCTGCGCATTGTCAGCGCGCTGGCCGTAATTGCGATCCATGTCAGTTCATTTTATCTGAAGGCATCCCGGGACGAGGATGTTTTTGGCGGCCTTTATACCGACCATCTGCTGGCCGCGTGCTGTTACCAGGCCTTGTGCAAATTTGCCGTGCCCTGTTTTGTCATGCTGTCGGGCGCGTTTCTTTTGTCCGATGAGAGAAATGCCGATTTTGGATATTTTTACAAAAAATCATTCAGGCGCATAGGGGTGCCGACGCTGATTTTCAGCTTTTTGTATTACATTTATGCTTCCCGTCATATCCTGAAGGTCGTGTTTATAAAAGGAAAAGCGTTTAAAAGGCTGCTCGGCCCGTTTATGGATCTGCTGGAGGGAAGACCTTATTACCATATGTGGTACATGAGTATGCTCGTGGGGCTGTATCTGCTTGTCCCTGTCATAATACGGGTAAAAAGGGATATAAGCGCGCGGGCGTTTTCAAGGATGACGTGGATATTTCTTGTGGCGGCTGTAATCAGTTTTGAGACCGGCAGCCGCAGCCTGAGCTGGGATATCGGGCTCTCGTTCTACTATGTGGGGTATCTTTTGGCGGGGTATGAGATCAAAAGGCGGATAGGCGGGCGGAAGCACACAGGAGGAGGGATTCTTCTCGTTTTAGCCGGGCTGGGCGTGGAGGCGATAGCGGCGTTTATGCGCTACAGGCAGGCGATAGCGGGAATTTCCGACACGGAACTGGAATATCAGTACCTCAAGCCGCTAAGTCCCCTGATCGTGGCCGGTTCGCTCCTGATTTTTACAGGATTCTCGCTGATTTATGTGAAAAGGGATTTTTCCAAGTTGGCCTCCTATACTTTTTTGATTTATTTAATTCACGCGTTTGTGTGGAACAATCTGGCTCGAAAAGTAATAGCGCGGCGAATCGGCCTGGAAGGCGACAGCCGGATTCTCATTCCGGCCTGCGTAATTCTCGTGTTTCTGATTTCCCTTTTGCTGGCGGTTCTGTATACAAAGCTGTGGAATTTTTTCGCGTGGCGACTGTCGTCTGCTGCGAAAAACAGAAAATTATTTCATTAGAAAAAAAATTAAAAAATTTGAAAAATATGAGGCTTGCATTATTTGCGCCGATGTGGTATGATAGTTCATGTCGGCGCACAATGCGCGGACCTTTAGCTCAGTTGGTTAGAGCATCCGGCTCATAACCGGACGGTCCCGGGTTCGAGTCCCGGAGGGTCCATTTTGGCCTAGTGGCTCAGTTGGTTAGAGCGCCGCCCTGTCACGGCGGAGGTCGTGGGTTCGAGTCCCATCTGGGTCGTTTCCGCACAGACATCGCGTCATGCGGAATTTATGAGTACATGCTGGTGTGGCGGAACTGGCAGACGCCCAGGACTTAAAATCCTGTGGGTGGTAACACCCGTACCGGTTCGATTCCGGTTACCAGCATCCAAAGAGGAGATACGATAGTGTCTCCTCTTTTTTCGATTCAAATTATTGAATGTAGAACATATCCGAGCAGACCAGCCACATGGGCCTGAAAAAGCGCATGAGCTGCCAGACGCCGATTCCCTTCAGATCGTACTCCGTCAGCAGCGCGTACTTTTCTTCTATGCTTCGGACGTCCTCAAACCACACTTCGTGGCGGACGCTGTCCCTGTCGTACAGAAAATAGGGCGATTTTGCCGTCTCGTCAAACTGGATGGGGACATTGCCCGCGATGGCAATCTGCACGGCTTCTATGTTTCCGATTGTGGTCGCCTTGCTCTGTCCCTGCACGAAGGGAAGCGGCCAGTCGTACCCGTAGTTGGGAATCCCGAGATTGATCTTTTCGGAGGGGATTTCGGTCAGGGCGTATTCCACCACCCGCCGCACGTTGTTGAGAGGCGCGACCGCCATGGGAGGCCCGTAGGTATAGCCCCACTCGTAGGTCATAAGAAGTACGTCGTTGGCCGCTTCGCCCAGTCCTCTATAATCCTTTCCCTCATATAAAAGTCCCTTTTGATCCGCGGACGTCTTGGGAGCCAGCGCCACGCTGACCGTCACGCCCAGCTCGTTCATCCGCTCGCGCAGTTCCGCCACAAAAGCGGTAAAGAGATCCCGGTCCTCGGCGAAAAT
>CANPZR010000179.1 GCA_947589175.1 uncultured Lachnospiraceae bacterium
GACGCTTTTGTGGATGGCGGTATCTTCTTCGGGCAGGTAGAAATAGTCTCTGTAATTTGGGTAATAATGATACAGGGTTCCCGTATAGAGCGGGACGCGCCATGTGATGCGGGAGCCCTCAAAGATGACCTGAATGAAACTCTGGGAAGAATCATGGGAGAGGGCTTCCGGGGCGGCTTTAGAGACGACATGGGAAGGGCTCTGGGGGGAGCTGCTGCCTGTAGTAAGCCGCAGGGGCACAGGGAAATACCCGTCTATGGAATCGGAGAGGACGGCGGCGTCCTCCTCGTAGGACAGGGCAGGATTTTCCGGGCGGTACTCCGAGTAGAAGATCAGCGGGGCGCAGTACAGGGTTCCCACCAGGTCGTCGTGGTTGTGGAGCAGCAGCTTTTCCAGGCATTCCCCGGAGCGGGAATCCCGAAAGAATTTCTGCTGCATATAATCGGTGTAGAGGTCGATGCAGTCTTTTCCGCTGAATGTATCGTTCCGGTGGAAGCCGAGGGCGCGCTCCACGGTGGCCAGCTTTTTGTTGGCCAGGGAAAGGGCTTTTTTCGGCATTTTCGCGTACTTGAACAGGTCGAGGCTCTCTTTTCCCTGAAAAGGGGAGGGGAGGCCGTGTTCCTCGTATTTGCTCTCCAGATAGGGGATGTCGAAGGTGGTCCCGTTGTAGTGGACGCAGGCGGAAAAGGGGTCCAGAAATCCGGCGAAGGCCATGAGCAGTTTTTTTTCACTGGTGTAGTCATCGGCGAACCACTGGTGGATTACCGGCGTCTCATTTTCCATACAGAGGACGCCGATGAGGTAGACGGAGGAAACCTTGGGAGAAAGGCCGGTTGTCTCGATGTCAAATACACATACATCCATTTTCCTCTGGATGGCGGTCAGGCAGTTGTTCAGTGTGGGGGCCGGTATGTCGGCGGCGCGGGTAAATTGCTTCATAGGGGCGTATCCATTCCTTTCTGGTGGCATTTATGGTGTTTTCGCGGCTGTCGGCTATTTTTTACAGCGATTTGCCGCTTTTTCATGGTCAATTCCGATTATTTTACGGCCGTTTCCGGCGGTTACAAAAAAAGTATATCATAAAAGGAAAATTTGTGGTACAATGTTAGGGGAGAAAAATTCGGAGGGAAATTATGGAGTACCGGGAGAGAATTAAGCCTTTAAAATACCTTCAGGGCCTGAAAGGGCGGGTCCAGAACCGATTGAGCGGCTTTCTGCGCGCCTGCGTGGTGGCCCTTTTAGTGGCGTTTCAGTTCGCGATTATTTTGCTGCTGCCTTTTTTTCTGAGGGAATATTTTGCCCTGTTTTTTATTTTGATGGAGGTCCTTGGGGTGACGGCGATTCTGGCCCTGACCAATGACAGCAGGAGCATTTCCTACAAGTTTGCCTGGCTGTGTATTATTGTGGTGCTTCCCATTTCCGGGAATATTATGTTTTCCCTGTGGGGGAAGGTGGGGAAGAAAAACAAGCTGAACCAGCGCATCCAGGCTCAGATCCGGAAGGTGGACAGGCAGCTTGAACCGGATGATGAGCTCTTGGAGGAGTTCGCGGAGAAGCACCCGGTGACGTCCCGCATGTCCCGTTTTATGCAGACGGCAGGTTCTCCCATTTACAGGAATAATCAGGCGAAATATTATGAATTTGGCGAGGACGCCTTTGAGGATATTTTCGAGGATCTGGAAAAAGCGGAGAAATTTATTTTCATCGAATTTTTCATTGTGGCGGAGGGCGCGCTGTGGGACAAGCTCCACGAGATTTTGCTGAGAAAAATAAAAGAGGGCGTGGAGGTGAAGTTCCTCTATGACGATTTTGGGGCTCTTTTGCGCACGCCGACGGATTTCGCGATGAAGCTCCGCCAGGAGGGATTCCAGGTGGAGGTGTTCAATCCCATACACAAGTACGTCAGCAAGTTATTTATGAATTTCAGGGATCATCAGAAAATCGTGGTGATCGATGGAAATATCGCCTACACCGGCGGATTCAACATCGCGGACGAGTACGCCAACCTGGTGGAACGCTTCGGCGTGTGGAAGGACGCGGGCATCCGCGTTACGGGGGACGTGGTCTGGGGAATGACCATTGCCTTTCTGGAGCTGTGGACGGTGTACGCGGGGGACGAGGGGCTGGATTACGACGCCTACCGCCCGACGGCGAAGCGACCGGAGAACGAGGTGTACTGTCATGTCCTGCGGGACGGCCCGGCGCTTAATCCCCGGTCTTTTGTGGGGAGCTGCTATAGGCAGATGATCCAGTATGCGGGGAAGATTTTGTATGTCATGACGCCCTACCTCATTCTGGAGGAGGGCCTGGTGGAGACGTTTTTGGAGGCCGCGGGACGGGGCGTGGACGTGCGGATTATCACGCCGCATATTCCGGACAAAAAGCACGTCAAGTGGATGACGGAGTACAATTACGGCATTCTCTTGAAAAATGGGGTGCGGATTTACGAGTACGCGCCGGGGTTCGTCCACTCTAAGGTGGTGCTGAATGAGCACTGCGCCGTTGTGGGGACGATCAACATGGATTACCGCAGCTTTTATCTCCATTATGAAAATGGCGTCTGGATTTACGATGACAAGTTCCAGCGGGATGTGCAGGCGGATTTTGAAAAGAGCTTCCGGGAATCCATTGAGATTACGTTCGAGGACTGGAAGGGGCGGCCGCTGCACCGGAAGGTGATTCAGCATTTGCTGCATGTGTTCGATACGCTGGTATAACAACAGTTTTGTTTGTGATGAACAAGATGTGAATATAAATACAGGACATAGTTTTGAATGCAGGGATAAAGATGTGAATGTAAATATGAGACGAAGTCCCGGCTTGTGGATAAAAAAGTAAGAGAGGTAGTTATGATTGCACTGGTAAAGGGGATTCTGGAGAGCGTGGAGGAGGACCGCGTTGTGGTGGAGACGGGAGGAATCGGTTTTGAGATTCTGGTTCCCGGCTCGGTGATGCAGTCCCTCCCCGCCGCGGGAAATCCGGTTAAAATATATACATATACTCATGTGAGGGAGGACGCGATTCAGCTGTTCGGCTTTTTGCAGAGATCGGAGCTCGCCATGTTCAAGCTGCTGATCCGGGTCAACGGAATCGGGCCGAAGGCGGCGCTGGGGATTCTGTCGGCCATGGACGCGGACACGCTGCGTTTTGCCATTGTGTCGGGGGATTCCAGGACTATTTCCAAGGCGCCCGGCATCGGGCCGAAAACGGCGGAGAAGCTGATTTTGGAGCTGAGGGATAAGATTGACCTGTCGGATGTGAATCTGGGCGGGGAAACGGACAGCGAAAACATGACGTCCGGCAGGACGTCCGATGGCGGCGCGGCCGACGATGGGACGGCGGGTGGCGCCGGAGCGGGCAGTTCCGCCAGGGATGACGCGATGCAGGCCCTTGTGGCGCTGGGGTATTCGATGACGGAGGCGGCCGCGGCGGTGCGCCGGGCCGGGGCGACGCCGGATATGACGGTGGAGGAGATTCTGAAGCGGAGTCTGCGACATATCTAATTTTGCTGCAACTATATAAAAAATGAGGATAGAGCAACATGGAAAAACGAGTGATCTCAACGGATATTCTGGAAGAAGATTACAAAATTGAAAACGGACTGCGCCCGAAACTTCTGACGGATTACATCGGACAGAAAAAGGCGAAGGAGAATTTAAAAATTTATATCGAGGCGGCGAAGGCGCGGGGGGAGGCGCTGGACCACGTTCTCCTGTACGGGCCGCCGGGTCTGGGAAAGACGACGCTGGCGGGGATTATCGCCAATGAGATGGATGTGAATATTAAAATTACGTCCGGCCCGGCTATTGAGAAGCCGGGGGACATGGCTTCGATCCTCAACAGCTTACAGGACGGGGACCTGCTTTTTGTGGATGAGATTCACAGGCTGAGCCGCCAGGTGGAAGAAGTGCTGTATCCGGCCATGGAGGATTTTGTCATTGATATTCTCATCGGAAAAGGGGCTACGGCCCGGAGCGTGCGATTAGACCTGCCGCGGTTTACGCTGGTGGGCGCCACGACGCGCGTGGGGATGCTGACGGCTCCGCTGCGGGACCGCTTCGGCGTGGTGAACCGCCTGGAATTTTACACGGTGGAGGAGCTGACGGAAATCGTGAACCGGTCGGCCCGTGTGCTAAAGGTGGAACTGGATTCTCAGGGAGCGGTGGAGATCGCGAGAAGGTCCCGCGGGACGCCCCGTCTGGCCAACCGTCTCCTGAAGCGGGTGCGGGATTTTGCCCAGGTCAAATACGACGGGAGAGTGACGGGCGAGGTGGCAAGCCTGGCTCTGGATCTTCTGGAGGTGGACAAGCTGGGACTGGACCACACAGACCGGGATATGCTGTTGTCGGTTATTCACAAGTTTGACGGGGGACCGGTGGGGCTGGATACGCTGGCGGCCAGCATCGGGGAGGACAGCGCCACCATCGAGGAGGTGTACGAGCCCTACCTGATTCAGAACGGGCTTCTGGCCCGGACGCCGCGGGGGAGGATTGCCACGGAAAAAGCTTATCTGCATTTTGGCTTGTCGTTCGATTGACGAATGATGGGTTTTCATGTATACTATTGTCAGATACATGGGATAATTTTACGCCTGCGAAATTTCACGCTTGTGAAAATTTCATGTTTGTGAAACGGCATGGTTTTTGTCGATGTAAAAAGCGGGATCGAATGGAGGTAAGCATGAAGAACATGAATGATACGGACGTATTGATCGATGGCCGGAAATACACGATCCGCGGTTTTGAGAGCGAGGAGTATCTGCACAGGATCGCCACTTATATAAACCGCAAATTTACAGAATTTAAGAAAAAAGAGTACTACCACAGAATGGATCTGGATCTGCGGAACGTTCTGCTTGCCATTAATATTGCGGATGATTATTACAAGGCGAAGAAGAAGGCCTCCGATTTCCGCGAGGAGTGCGAGATGAAGGATAAGCTGGTGCTGGACATGAAGCACGAGATTATCACGCTGCAGGAGCAGCTCAAGCATTCGAATGAGAAAATCGACGAGCTGGAGGGTTCCCTGGGGAATGCGGAGAAGAAGATTGTTGAACTGGAGACGAGATTGAAGCAAAAGAAATAGGACTGCGCGAGCGGTCCTATTGTCGCAAAAAAAAGCGAACTTTTCTTCACAAAGCGAATTTTTATTCACAAAGCGAACATTGTTCGCTTGGAAAAGAGGTATATATGAGGGAGGTTGAGATTCTGGCTCCGGCGGGTTCTATTGAGAGCCTGTACGGGGCGCTGAAGCTGGGGGCGGACGCCGTGTACACGGGCACCAGCCGGTTTGGGGCCAGGGCCTTTGCGGACAACCCCTCGGTGGAGGAGCTGGTTTCGGCCCTCACCTATGCCCACCTGCGGGGAAAAAAGATTTATCTCACGGTCAATACGCTTCTCACGGACCGGGAACTGGAGGAGGAATTATTTCCCATGATCCGGCCTCTGTACGAGGCGGGGCTGGACGCGTGCATTGTGCAGGACATGGGCGTCCTCTCCTTTCTGCATGAGAATTTTCCGGATATGGCGCTCCACGCCAGCACCCAGATGACGATTTTGTCCGGGGAGGAGGCTAACCTTCTGATTCCCTACGGGGTGACCCGGTTCGTGCCGGCGAGGGAGCTGA
>CANPZR010000180.1 GCA_947589175.1 uncultured Lachnospiraceae bacterium
GACATCGCTGGAGGCATCCTCGGATTCAAGTTCCGTGAGCGGGACGATTACCGATGATGGCACGGAAGGTACGGTCTCTATTGAGGGAGCGGAGGGCACTTCCTGGACGGTCACGGCGATTGATGACGCCGGGAACAAGGCAATAGAAAAGTTTTATGTTGCTCATCAGCCGACCGGCCGCCAATTAGTAGATATCGATCCTACATGTACCACGCCGGGGAAACGCACCGCGTATTCTAATTGCGGGAACTGCGGCGAGAGGTTTGTTTTCTATTCCTCGAATACGACCAAGGCGCTCGGGCATGAGGCGGATACGAGCAAGCCGCAGCAAATTATCCCGTGCGGCGAGGAAGAAGCGATTATCGTCTATCCGTGCATACGCTGTCAGACTCTTATGACAGGAGAGGGCGAGATTTACGAAGTACAGGACGGGGAAGCGCATACATGGGAACAGAAGAAAGACCAGATTTCCTGTGATGTGGCAGGGAGCTCTTATGAGCAGTGTTCAAGGTGCGGGATTACTCGGAATGTGGAAATTATCCCCGCAGGCGAGCACTCCTGGGGAAACTGGAATGTTACGAAAGAAGCGGAGTGCAGTTCCGGTACGCCGGGGGAGAAAGAGCGCAGCTGTACTAAGTGCGGGGCAAAAGATACGCAGGTTATTGCTGCGACACATACCTGGTCGGAGCGCACGGTGCTGAAAGAGCCTACCTGTACGGAAGCAGGGTACAGTGGTTTCCAGTGTACGGTGTGTCATGCGGAAAATCCGGACCATCACATAGAAATCGAACCGCTCGGACACAGCTACGCGGATGATGGGGACTGTACCACGGAGTCCGTCTGTGTTAGAGAAAATTGCGGTCAGAAGCTGCCTGCAACGCAGCATGTGTGGGGGGATTATGGGTGCGACCAGACCGGTCACTGGAGAAAATGTACAAACGAGGGCTGTACAAAGACGACAAAGGACATAGATGGCGCGGCAGAGCCTCACAGCAATGCCCCGGAAATCCATGACTGCACCAGCTCGTGGAGCTGTCCGGTCTGCGGATACCATGTACAGGGATATAGCAGCCACACGTTTGACGATACATGGAAAAGCGATGGCACATTTCACTGGCAGGAATGTACGCGGGAAGGCTGCGATTATAAGAGAAAAAAAGAGGCGCATACCGGGTCGGACGACGGAGATTGTACGACGGCATGGACGTGTAAGACTTGCAAAGCTACGCTGAGGGAGGCTGCAGAGCACAACTGGAGCGAGGACTATACTTATACAGTCAACGTCCACCGCAGGATATGCACCAATCCCGGATGCAATCAGTCAACCGATCGCGGGGAGCATACATTTACTAAGGATACAGGAGACTGTACCAAAAGCGTGATCTGTTCAACGTGCGGTTATGTGGCGATGCACGGGGAATCAGCGCACCGTTTTGCGGATGCAGCTTATTCTGGAGACGAGAGCGGCCACTGGCAAGTGTGTACCAATAAAAACTGCAAAGTCGCAAGCCGTGTTACTGCTCATTCGGGAGGCGTGGCGACCTGTCATGACAGGGCTGTCTGCGAGACCTGCCATATGCCCTATGGCGAAATAAATATGCAGAATCATGTGGGAAAAACTGTGATTCAAAACCAAAAAGCGGCCACGGTGGAGCAAGATGGCTATACAGGGGACGAGATTTGCCTGAGCTGTCAGGGAATTGTGAAGGCGGGCCAAAACATTCCGAAACTGGAAAAGCCATGTGAACATAACTGGGTGACTCAATATGACGATTTAAAATCGTGGGAGCAGTGTATAGTCTGCTATGCTGTCCGGAATGAAAAAGAACACACCTTTACTAAATGGCTGAATGATATTTGGGAGCATTGGCAGCAATGTGAATACTGCGAACATGTCACCCACCATTCTCTGCATGTATTGGATACGGATGCGGTCGATAAGGACTGCAGTACGCCGGTTAATTGCAAAGACTGCGGGTATATAATGATTCCGGCATCAGAACATGTATTCGGGACAAATTGGGCATTTGATGAGGATGCGCACTGGCATGTCTGCACTAATGCCGACTGCAATCAGACCAGTGAAGAACTGCCGCACAGCGCGCAGGACGATGGAAATTGTACTACGGCGCTCATATGCGCGGACTGCGGTCACACACTGGTGGATGCCTGTGTGGGCCATGTCTGGTCTTCCGTGTGGAAATCAGATGAAAAAGGCCATTATCATGAATGTGAAAATGAGGGCTGCACCATAAGGCAGTATGAGAATCACAGCGCGGCGGCAGACGACGGCCTGTGCACGACGCCGATTGTCTGTGAGGT
Organism: uncultured Lachnospiraceae bacterium; assembly: GCA_947589175.1. GTDB lineage: Bacteria > Bacillota > Clostridia > Lachnospirales > Lachnospiraceae > Eubacterium_F. The sequence goes on from CANPZR010000180.1 coordinate 2,323, forward strand.
CTGCGAATGGACGATGAAAGAGGGAGCATCCGCTCATGATTTCGGTGAGTATAATGAATATCAATGTGATGAAAGCGGCCATTGGCATGAATGCCAGACAGAGGGATGCATGGGGCGTAGCCCGGAGGCGGAGCACTCCGGCGGAGTGGCGACATGTACACATGCGGCTGTCTGCGACGTCTGTGGGCAGAGTTACGGCAAACCGGATCCGTCACACCATGACGGAGGTGTCGAGATTCGCAACTATGAGGCACCGACGAAGGAAAAGGAAGGCTACAGCGGTGATACATACTGCATAGGATGTGAGCAGATAATCGTTGCCGGTGAGGTGCTCGACAGGTTGCCGGAGGAACATGAGCATGATTTTGAATATAACAAAGGAAATGGCATTTATGCCTCGGATGATGTATGTCACTGGCTGGAGTGCTCTTGCGGAGAGCGTGCTGAGGTGTCTGAACACACTTATGGCAAACTGCAGAAAGATAACACGCATCACTGGGATGTCTGCACTGTCTGCGGTCAGGTGTGGAGCGGAGAACATGTATATGAAAATGGCAGGTGTACGGTATGCGGGATGGAACAGCCCGTTCATGAGCATGAGCTCAAATGGAACCATACCGAAAAAACGCATTGGCAGGAGTGCGGATTGTGCGGAGACAAAACGGATAGTCTGTCTCATATCGGAGGCGTGGCCACATGTATAAGCCAGGCAGTCTGCGCGGACTGCGGGTATGCTTATGGCGAAAAAGACCCTCTCAACCATACGGGAAAAACAGAACTCCGGGGACAGAAGGAAGCAACGGCAGATGAGGACGGTTACACCGGAGACGTCTGCTGCGCGGACTGCGGACAGATTATCACACAGGGGACAGCCATTCCGGCAACAGGGGGACAGGAAGAAGTGACGCCAACACCGTCGCCGACGCCGGATTCAACGCCAACACCAAGCCCGGCTCCGACGCAAATCCCAACGCCGGATTCAACACCAGCGCCAAGTCCGGCTCCGACGCAAATCCCAACGCCGGATTCAACACCAGCGCCAAGCCTGGCTCCGACGCAAATCCCGACGCCGGATTCAACGCCAGCGCCAAGCCCGGCTCCGACGCAAACACCAAATTCAACGTCAACACCGGATTCAGCTCCGACGCTTGCTCCAACGCAAACCCCAACGCCGGGCTCTGCCGCAACGGATGATTCGGGAAAAACAGAGGACTCAAAACCGGATACTCCAGCTAAAAACGCTACGCTTGCCAGCACAAAAAATAGTGTGAAAATTTCCTGGAAACCGGATAAGAGCGCAACTGAGGGCTATCGTATTTACCTGAAAGTCGGGGGAAAATATATAAAAGCAGCGGATGTAAAGGCGGGAGTAACTACCCTGACAATCAAAAAGATTGATGGCGAGAAGCTGAAGGCAGGAACTACTTATAAAGTACGAGTAGTGCCCATGATGAAAGTGAACGGAGAAATTACGGAAGGTAAGAAAACAACTTACACTACAGCTACAAAACCGACAGCTCCGAAAGATTTTACTGCAAAGCGAAAGAACGGCACGGCGGCTGTCTTGAAGTGGAAAAAGACCAGCGGAGCATCCGGTTATGAAATCCAGATAAGCAGGAAGCCGCATTCCGGGTACAAGACGGTCAAGAAAGTGTCGGCCGACCTCGCTCATACAAAGCTGAAGCTGTCTAAAAAAACTAAGTATTATTCCCGCGTCCGGGCCTATAAAAAAGTTACCGGCGGATATGTTTACGGCGTGTGGTCAAAAGTAAAATCAATAAAGAAATAAGAATTTATAAAATAAAATGTTTTTGCTCATATATTATTATGTTGATAAGGACTTAGATGAACCGATTATAGGTTTGAACAAAAACATTCTCGGAACGGAGGATATTATGCGAAAAAGAATGCTTGGGAAAACCGGTCTTATGGTGAGTGAAATAGGATTCGGCGGGGAATGGCTGGAACGGCATCCCAGGGAGGAGGCTGTAGAACTGATGCGCTATGCCGGAAATCGCGGCATCAATATCATCGACTGCTGGATGCCCGACCCGAAATCCAGAGACATTATCGGAGAGGCCATGTTCGGAAACAGGGAGAAATGGTATGTGCAGGGGCATCTGGGCTCTACTCTGATAAACGACCAGTATGTGCGTACCAGGGATATGAAGTATGTAAAACCCGCTTTTGAAGATCTGCTTGCGAGACTTCGGACGGATTATATCGATATCGGCATGATACATTATGTGGATACGGAAGAGGACTGGGTAGCCTTGCAGGATTCCGGGTATATGAAATATGTTTTGGAATTGCGGGAAAAAGGGACGATCCGCCATATAGGGCTGAGTTCCCATAATCCTAAGACCGCAAAATTGGCCGTGCAGTCGGGGATTGTGGAGATGATTCTTTTCAGCATCAATCCTGCCTTTGATATGCTGCCCGCCGATGAAAATTTGGATGAGCTGCTGTCGGAGGGATATCGGTATGACCGGGAGCTTTCCGGAATCGACGACGAAAGAGCAGAACTGTATCGGATGTGTGAAGAAAAAAATGTCGGGATAACCGTTATGAAGGGTTTTGCCGGAGGCAGGCTGTTTGATGCAAAACGTTCGCCTTTTGGAGTGTGCCTTTCGCCTGTACAGTGCATCCATTATGCGCTGACACGTCCCGGCGTAGCCTCGATTTTGTGCGGATACGATACGAAAGAGCAGGTTGATCTGGCAGTGCATTATGAGAACGCCTCGGAAGAGGAAAAGGATTATGCAACAGTTCTTGCCAACGCGCCGCTTCACTCTTACAGGGGTGAATGTACCTACTGCGGACACTGTAAACCGTGTGTGGCGCACCTGGACATTGCGATGATCAATAAATACTATGATCTTGCCGTGATGCAGCCTGCCGTACCCGCAACGATCCGATCTCATTATGAACTGTTGGAACATAAGGCTTCTGAATGTATCATCTGTAAAGCCTGTGAATCACGCTGCCCGTTTGAAGTCCCCATCGCGGAGCGCATGAAGAAGACGGCGGAGCTGTTCGGATGCTAAGGTGTGTCTGTGACGGCGGTATGAGCGGCAGAATGGAGGAATGATATAACAACAATGGTAAAAGTACTATTCGCCTGTCACGGCAGGATATTGAAAAGTTCCGGAAAAGCCTGTAAAATCAATGGTTTTATAGCGAGAAAAGGCGTTTACTACACCACTACTACACCATTTGGGAAAGAGCTTTGATATGATTCTATGCTTTAATACGGCTTTTTTGAGCTGTTTTTTGGATAGTATAATGCAAGTGAATAT
>CANPZR010000181.1 GCA_947589175.1 uncultured Lachnospiraceae bacterium
AGGGTTTATGATCGCATTGGGAAGTGACCAGGCAGGTTACGAATTGAAACAGGTTATTATGAAGCATCTGGAGGACCGGGGGCTGGAGTACAAGGATTACGGCAGCTACAGCGCGGATCCGGTGGATTATCCGATTTACGGCAAAAAGGTTGCTCACGCCGTGGCGGACGGGGAGTGCGACAAGGGGATTCTGATCTGCGGCACCGGAATCGGCATTTCCATCGCGGCCAACAAGGTCAGGGGAATCCGGGCGGCGCTCTGCAGCGACTGCTTTAGCGCCGAGGCTACCAGACTGCACAACGACGCCAATATTCTTGCGTTTGGCGCCCGCGTTGTGGGACCGGGACTGGCGGAGAAGATCGTGGATACATTTCTTGACACGGAGTTTTCCGGCGCGGAGAGACATAAGCGGCGCGTGGATATGATAGAAGAGTAGATAATTTTCTTAAAGGAAAAAAATCCCTTAACAGGGTTCATAGCTGAGATCAGCACAGAAGGAAGGCAGCAGGATGTTAGGATTTATAGGTTGCGGCAACATGGCGCAGGCGATGCTGGGAGGGATTCTCGGCAAGGGGTTGTACGCGCCGGACGAGGTGATTGTTTCCCGCCGGAGCGGGGATGCATTGGAGAAGATTAAGGAGCAGCTTCAGGTCAGGGTGACCACGGACAACAGGGAAGTGGCGAGGGCGGCGGACGTGCTCGTGCTGGCGGTGAAGCCGGGGCAGTTCGCGGATGTGATCGGGGAGATCGCGCCCGAGGTCCGCGAGGATGCGCTGATTATCTCCATAGCCGCGGGACAGACCATAGCGAATATTGAAAATCTATTTGGAAAACAGATAAAATTGGTGAGGACTATGCCCAACACGCCGGCGCTCGTCATGGCCGGCGCGACTGGCATGTGCTTTAACGCGCATGTGACGCCGGAGGAAAAAGAGCGGGCGATTCAGATTTTTGAGAGCTTTGGCGTAGTGGCGGTGGTGCCGGAGAGCCAGATCAACACGGTCATCGGCGTCAGCGGCAGCTCGCCCGCCTATGTGTTTATGTTTATCGAGGCGATGGCGGACGCGGCGGTGGCGGACGGCATGCCGAGGGCGCAGGCCTACCAGCTGGCTGCGCAGTCGGTCCTCGGCAGCGCCAAAATGGTGCTGGAGACCGGCAGGCACCCCGGCGAGCTCAAGGATATGGTGTGCTCTCCGGGCGGGACGACCATCGAGGCAGTGCGAGTCTTAGAGGAAAAGGGATTTCGCAGCGCCGTCATAGAGGGCCAGATGGCATGTGTGAAAAAAGCAGGGGAAATGTAGTGTAAAGACAAGTCGCGCAGAAATGTAGGTTTATATGAGAAAAAGGGACGAGAAAAAAGACCGCAGAGAAATTATAAGGGCGCTTTCTATGGTGCTTCAGATCGGACTGGCCATGATGACCTGCATGGGAATCAGCCTGGCCATCGGATATTATATCGACCGGCTGACCGGCTTTAAATACGGCGTGCTCATTATGCTGTTTGTCGGTATTCTGGCGGCTTTCCGCAGTCTGTTTATTCTGACCGGGCGCATCGGCCCGGACGGTAAAAAGGCAGCGCCGAATGAGGAAAAACATGAAGACAGCGAAAACTAGCTTGTGGGAAGTGATAGCCGGAATCTGGATTCTGGCGGCCGTGGTCATCGCGGTGTCGTTGATCGGGATTTCCCATCCCGTCCCCTATGTCCTGGGGGAGATAGCGGGGAGCCTTGCGGCCATGCTGCTCATGTTCGAGCTGTACCACAGCGTGGATGTGGAGTTAGACCTGCCGGAAAAGAGGGCGGTGAGCCACTCCAGGCTTCACGCGATCCTGCGCAGCTGCGTAGAGCTTGCGCTGCTCGTCGCCGCCTTTTTCGCGGCGGAGTGGATTTCACCGTACACTGTTTTAATCGGGCTTTTGGGGCGCAAGTTCGGGACGCTTTTGGTCCCGCTCATGGAGCGGATTCGTTGCCGCAAGCAAGATGAGAACAGATAATGCAGCACACTATGACATGTGACAAAATATAAATATAAATAATATAGCGCGGCTAATTATTTTGGGATAATCACGCGGCTTTTAGGAAAGCTGTCTGATCAATTTTGATAATCACGCGGAGCCTTATGGGAGCCGCCTGGTATAAATCTAGGAAAGGAGAGTGAATGCGTGGAGAAATCAAACCAGCCGGATTTTTATATCCACTACTATAAAGAAGTGTCCATCGGCAATTTTCATTTTCACATCACGACCAGCCATGTCTGTCTGGCCATTGTGTTTATCGTGATTATTGCCTTTGCCATTGTGGTGAACCGCAAAATTAAAAAAGCGGATCCCGCCAAGGCGCCGACGGGACTTCTCAACGTAGTGGAGCTTCTGGTGGAAACACTGGACAATCTGGTCGTTGACAATATGGGAAAATTGCTTGCTCCGAAGTTTCAGAATTACATCGGGGCGCTGTTCATGCTGATCCTGACATGCAACCTTTCGGGGCTGTTCGGACTCAGGCCGCCCACGGCGGATTTTGGCATCACGCTGCCGCTGGCGCTGATCACCTTCGTGATGATTCAGTATCAGGGCATCAAGTACCAGAAGATGGGCAAACTGAAGGGATTGTTTGAGCCGATTTTCCTGTTTTTCCCGGTCAACCTGATCAGCGAGTTCGCAACGCCGATTTCCATGTCCCTGCGTCTGTTCGCCAACATCTTGTCAGGCACGATGATGATGGCGCTGATCTATGGACTTATCGGAAAATTCGCAATCATCTGGCCGGCGGCACTTCACGCCTATATGGATGTGTTTGCCGGAGCACTGCAGGCATATGTATTTGCCATGCTGACGATGGTATTCATCTCGAATGCCGCGGCAGTGGAGGACTAAGTAAAAAATATTTTAATTATTCAGGAGGAATTGAATTATGGAAATGACAGAGGCTATTATTCGTGCAGCATCAGCAATCGGAGCAGGTTTGGCGGTAATCGCCGGTATCGGACCTGGTATTGGACAGGGTATTGCGGCAGGACACGGCGCAGCGGCAGTAGGACGCAATCCGGGGGCAAGAGGCGAGATCATGTCTACCATGCTTTTGGGACAGGCCGTTGCCGAGACAACCGGTCTGTATGGTCTGGCAGTTGCCATGATCCTGTTATTCGCAAATCCACTTATCTGATGGGATCCATCCGCAGAATATGTGAGAAAGGAGGATTCGTAAGTGGACGTAAACAGAATATTTGGGCTCGATCCGCAGACATTGGCGGACACCTGCATAACCCTGGTCGCCATGCTGGTACTCTTTATCCTGTTGTCCTATCTGCTCTTTAACCCGGCGAGGAAGCTGATTCAAAAGAGAAAAGAGCTGATTCAGGCGCAGTTAAATGAGGCGGAGGACACGAGAAAGCAGGCCATTGCCATGAAGCAGGATTATGACGGCAGGCTCGCCCAGGTGGAAGAGGAGAGCGCCGCGCTTCTGACGGAGGCCAGAAAGAAAGCAAAGGCGAGAGAAAATGAAATCGTGGCAGAGGCCAATGAGGAGGCCCACCGCATCATCCAGCGCGCGGAGAAGGAAGTGGCGCTTGAGAAGGACAAAGTCCGGGATGAGATGAAACAGGAAATGGTTCAGGTGGCATCCCTGATGGCGGGACGCTTTGTGGCGGAGTCTATGGATGAGGCCACACAGGCCAGGCTGATCGACGAGACCTTGAAGGAAATGGGTGATGAGACATGGCAAAATTAGTTTCTAAGGTATATGGAGACGCCCTGTTTTCCCTGGCGGTTGAGGAGGGCAGGCTGGACCAGATCTGGGACGAGACGGCGCTTGTTCGGGAGACGCTTCGCGAAAATCCCGATTTTATCGCGGTGATCTGCCATCCTGAGATGTCCGGTGAGAAAAAGCTCTCCGCTCTGAACAGCGTGTTTCAGGGAAAATTGTCCGACGAGAGCATGGGGTTTCTGAACGTGCTGGTGAAAAAAGGACGGTTCGGCGAAATTTTGCCGGTGCTCGACTATTTTGACGAGAAGGCGAAGGAGTACAAAAAAATCGGCGTGGTACAGGTGACGACGCCGACGGCTCTGACGGACAGCCAGAAAAAGCAGGTGGAAAAAAGGCTTCTCGAGGTATCGGATTATGAGAGTCTGGAGATGCACTATCAGCTGGATAAGGAATTGTTAGGGGGCATGGTGATCCGGATGGGAGATCAGGTTCTCGACAACAGCATCCGCTCCAAGCTGGACGCTATGACGAGGAGCTTAAATAAAGTGAAACTGTCCTGCTAAGGCGGGATATGAAAGAAGGTGTGCGAATACATGAACTTAAGACCTGAAGAGATCAGTTCAGTGATTAAAGAGGAAATAAAGAAATATAGTACGGAGTTCGAGGTTGCGAACGTAGGAACCGTCATTCAGGTTGCCGACGGTATCGCCCGTATTCATGGACTGGAGCAGGCCATGCAGGGCGAGCTGTTAGAATTTCCCCATGAGGTGTACGGCATGGTGCTGAACCTGGAGGAGGACAACGTGGGCGCGGTTCTTCTCGGCGACGCCGCCAACATCAACGAGGGTGACATGGTAAAGACGACAGGGCGCGTGGCGACTGTTCCGGTCGGCGACGCACTGTCCGGACGCGTAGTCAACGCGCTGGGGCAGCCCATCGACGGCAAGGGGCCGATTCATACGGACAAGCTCCGCCCCATCGAGCGTGTGGCATCTGGTGTAATTTCCCGTAAATCCGTGGATACGCCGCTCCAGACCGGAATCAAGGCGATTGACTCCATGGTTCCCATCGGAAGGGGCCAGCGTGAGCTGATTATTGGCGACCGCCAGACCGGAAAGACGGCGATTGCCATTGACACGATTATCAACCAGAAGGATCAGGACGTACTCTGTATTTATGTGGCCATCGGACAGAAGGCTTCTACCGTGGCCAATATCGTAAAGACGCTGGAGGAGAGCGGCGCGATGGATTATACGACCGTTGTGGCTGCCACGGCCAGCGAGCTGGCGCCGCTGCAGTACATCGCGCCCTATGCGGGATGCGCGATGGGCGAGGAATGGATGGAGAGCGGCAAGGACGTGCTGATTATATACGACGATTTGTCCAAGCACGCGGCGGCGTACCGTACCCTGTCGCTGCTTTTGCGCAGGCCGCCAGGACGCGAGGCGTATCCGGGAGATGTATTCTATCTGCACTCCCGTCTACTGGAGCGTGCGGCCAGACTGTCTGACAAGCTCGGAGGCGGCTCCCTCACGGCGCTGCCCATTATTGAAACGCAGGCGGGAGACGTATCCGCCTACATTCCGACCAACGTAATTTCCATTACGGACGGTCAGATTTATCTGGAAACAGAGATGTTCAACTCCGGTTTCCGCCCGGCGGTCAATCCGGGCCTGAGCGTGTCCCGTGTAGGCGGCTCCGCCCAGATCAAGGCGATGAAGAAAATCGCAGGCCCGATTCGTATCGAGCTTGCGCAGTACCGCGAGCTGGCGGCATTTTCACAGTTCGGCTCCGACCTGGACGCCGACACCAAGCGCCAGTTAGACCAGGGCGAGCGCATCCGCGAGATTCTCAAGCAGGGCCAGTACGCGCCGCTGCCGGTATGGTATCAGGTTATTATTATCTATGC
>CANPZR010000182.1 GCA_947589175.1 uncultured Lachnospiraceae bacterium
TACAAAAAATTTTTTACAACGTATTATCACAATCGTGCAGGCTTTTCTGCGTCAGAATTCTTGGACTGACCGGCTAGAGACAGGCGCATTTTGGCTATTTATGGCCATTTTTCGTCCAATTTCCTTGGATTAATTTCCATAATATAAATTATGTGGATTTTTTTCTCACATCGTAATACAATATGCCATCGAGCTTATTGTTTACACTATATTTCCACCAGCAGATTCATCCCTTCCAATTGTTTTCGGTAGTGAGCGAAAGATTCTTTCAGATAGATCCTCGTGGTCTCAATGCTGCTGTGTCCCAGCATCCCCGCCAGCTTTACGATGTCATGGTGCAGCCCGTAATACGTCCGGGCGAACAGATGGCGCAGGTTATGAGGAAACACCTTTTTCTCATCGACCCCCGCCTTGCCGCACAGGCCCTTCATCTGCCGCCATATGTATGACCGGTCCAGCGCGTTCCCTTTTTTCGTCTGGAATACAGGCCCGCTTTTTATCCCATGTTTATAGACATAGCAGAGCAGCCCCTTCTGCAGTTTTTTGGGGATAATAATCTTCCGTTCTTTTTTCTTGTTATAGACAAACGCCATGCCGTTTCTCAGCGACTTTACGGTGATAAAGGCCAGCTCGCTCACCCGGATGCCCGTGGCGCAGATGGTCTGGATGATCAGCGCAAGCCGGGGATTTTTGTTCTCCATGGCCGCCTTTACCAGCCTTTTGTACTCCTCCCTGGTCAGCTCCTCATTTTCCGACGCGAAAATATCCTTCTGGCGATGATACAAATTTACTTTCAGATCGTACCATTCCGTAAACGCAAAGAACTGGTTGGCCGCCGTGAGAAAGGAATTGATGCTGTTGGTCGTGTACGCGCCGCTGTTCTTCAGCTCCTCTTTGTACCGGATCACCAGCGCCTTGTCCAGGCTCCGCCCCGCCGCGTACTCCTTCAGCTTCTCCACGTCACATATGTATTTTGTTATAGTATTTTCGCTTTTTTCCTGCTCGTAGAGATAGATTCGGTATTTTTCCATCAATTCCTTTGTGATTTTTCGTTTCATATTGTGATAATCCTCCATTTCCGGGCGAATAATACCCGCCCCTAAATTCCCTTCCATTGTAATATTACATTACAATACAAGTCAATTTTCCTGCAATATTTCATTGCAATTACACCCGCGCATGCAACAAAAAAAATCCGCCCAGCTTTTTTGCCAAACGGATTTTTATATTAAATATTCGTACCAATTAAATATGCTATTTCTATTCTCAAAAGGTGTGGATTATTGCTTTCTTTTTTGCTTCTTCCCCTCACTTCTTCCTTGTTATGATTTTCGTGATCTCCGCAAAGGACGCCCCTTCGGGAATATCGTAAGTACCGGCCCGTACATTTTCCGACTCGCCGTGATCTTCCAGGTACTCGTCAAATGCCTTATCGTCGTCTATAATCCCGGCTTCCTTCATTTCCCGGGCCACAGAGCTGGACAGAAGTCCGCTGCGAACCGTAAAGCGGTTTTTTTTAGTGGCAGACTGCCCCGTTTTGATACCGGTCACCCCGGCGCCGCTGGCAGTTGGCTTTTTCGTCTTGACAGGCGGTTTTGCTGTCGGCTTATCCGTCGGAGTCGCCGCGGGTTCTGATGGAGCTGCGGCCGATGAGGTCTCCCCCGCTCCCTCTCCCGTCGCATCGGGTTCCGCTGACGGCGTGTCCACGGCAGACGGCGTCGCGGACAGGCTGGGCGGCAGCGTAATCTGCGCCGGTTCTATGGTTCCCTCGGGAAAGACCATTCCCAGCTTCTTTGCTTCTTCCACTACGTCTACCTTAGAATCGCTCGCCCGGTAGGAAATACAGAGAATCAGCGCTGTGAGAACAATCCCCACTCCCAGTCCCCTCAAAAAATATTGAAATTTCATCGGCCTTTCCCTCCATACAGAGCAATCACCAGCTTAACCTCCCCCTGCCCCATGTTAAGCGCTTTCGAGATTTCCAGAACGGATTTCCCCTCTCTGTACATCTTCTGGATCTGTAAGTTGGCGCTTCCCGATACGTGGACTTCCTTTTCCTCTGAAGCTTCCCTGACAGCCTGCGTTCTGACCGGCGCCGCATTTCCCTTTTGGACTGGGGCAGCAGATGTGGCTGGTACGGAAGAATTTCCTGCAGCCGGGACGCTGCGGGGCGCACTGCCCGCTTCCGCCGTCTTTTTCGCAGTGCGGCTCACTGCGGTGCGTCCTGAGACGGCGCCCTTTGGCCGCTCCGAACTGACGCCTTTGCCTGTTTCCTTCTGCTCTGCCGGTTCTGTCTGCGCCATCGGCTCCGGCATCGCTGGAATCACTGGAATCGGCTCCGCCATAAGGCGCTTCATGTCTTTTTCTTTTTCATTCAGGAGATTATACATAAAGACAACCTCCTGATGATTCGCCTCCATCTTTTCAAGAAGCTGTCTTGAAAATTCATCCATTGCCATAATTTTCTCGTTGCAGATCCGGCTCATCTGATCCTCGGTCTGATCCACCAGCTCCATCTGGTTTTCCTCAATCAGCGTTTTCACCCGCTCGCGGATCATCTCTTCTTCTTTCTCCGTCCAGACAGCCGCTGACACTCCCTCTTCGTCATGCTCCTCCTGGGAGCGGCCCGCCACAAAGTAACTGAGGCACAGACAGGCAAAACCTATAATAATCAACACAATCTCTATGGCTGTCATTTTCTACTCACCTTTCATATGGTTATATCAAAACTGCTGTTTGACCGGGGCGCTACCGGCGCCTCTTTCTGGGGCTTCTTTCTCTTTTTTCCACGGCTCTGGGCGCCTCTGCCGCCGGAGCCCTCAGAATCATAATCCTCGGTCTCGCTCTTTTGGGCTTCCACGGCCTGTCTCGCGTCGTGCTCCACCTTCTGCTGGAACTGGACGGCCGGCTGATTGGCCGCGTTTTCCTGGACGCTTGTCTCCCGGCCCTGTATATCCGCCGCCTCCGCGGTTCGGGGCAGCATGGTCATCATATCGATGGAATTAATCATATCCCTCACTCCTTTTACAAACCCATGCTTTTTTAAGCACTGCTCCTCATACAAGTTCTTGTTTTCTTAAGCACATGTTCACAACAAAATCATTACTATACAAGTCCATTTTTAAACACATGTTCTCGTCAAAACTTACGCGCCTTCTGTGCGGACGTCTGCTCCCTCCCGCACAAAACGGCACTTCGCCTGCTTCTCCTTGATCCTCTTTGTGGCTTCCTTCACTATGACCGTGACGCCGGAATACACGGAGTTGTCCACCTTGATGCAGGATTTCTTGTTCATCTCGATCCGCTCTAGGAGTATCTCCTTCCGGTCCCGGAGAGTGCGCAGCTTCTTAGCCAGCTTCGGCTTGTTCACCACGGCGCCCTTGATGTACTCCATCTGCTCCGGCATGACCTCCTGGCCCATGCTGACCATCTTTTTTACGTTTTCCGCCACTTTATCCATCTTCTCTATATTTTTCTCAATGTCAGAAATTTCTTCTTTCAGGGAATTTACCTCGATAATCATTTCCTTGTCGGAGTAGACCTCGATCTCGGTCTTGGCTCCCATAGTGGAACCCAGCGTCGTGGCGTGCACCGTCCCGTATGTCCGAAGAGAGCCTCCGTTGATCAGGCCCTTGCGGCCCAGAACCTCCACGCCCTCCACGCACTCTACCTCGCTGTGCAGGATTGCGTCCGCCCGGAGCATTCCCTTGCAGGAAACCTTGCAGTTCTCGAGGAATTTGGCCGTGATATTTCCGGCCGCCTTCAGCACGCCCTTATCCATCCCCTGCATGCCGCGCTTCAGCACGATATTTCCCCCGGAAATCAGGGTGGCTCCTTCCACCACGCCGTTGACTACGATGTCGCCGTCCGCCTCGATCTTAAATCCCGTGTTGACATTTCCGGTCACATGCACAGTTCCTTTGTATATGATATCTCCCGTAGATGAGTCCACATTGGCCGGAACCTCGTAAATATTGGAGACCATGACCATGTCGTCCACCAAGGTAACATGTCCCGACACATCGGAATAAATGTGGCATTTATCCTCGGAAATCTTAATATTCCTTCCGTAACGGAGATGGAGCTGCTTCACCTTGCGTGCCGCCATGGTCTTTCCAAGAACCGAGATACCGGTCCGTCCCCGATCCGCTGGTTTCAGGCTCGCTAACTTATCTCCCTTATTGACGGTCTTAATATTCCCCAGCTGGTGGAAATCCACACTGCCGTCTTCATTCAGCTTGGGCTTTGCCGTCGCGTTTACATCAAAAAAATAGCGAATTTTGGCGTCATGTCCATGTATCGGCATCGTGGCCTCCGCTATAATATAATCCCTGCAGTATTCATGATGTGCTAAAAAATGCTCAATGGCTTTTTTCTTGATTCCATGACGGATTCCGGCCATTCTCAGATCGCTCACCACATCATCCACCGTCTCCATGAGAGAGCCTCCTGTAGTCGGCGGATAAAAACGCGCCAGAGCCCGCTCTCCATTGGGCGTGACGGACACGATCACCCGCTCCCGCTCCGGCAGAATCTCCTCATTCAGAAGCTTATGGGGAAGCCCGAATCCCTCATTTTTCATGTACTGATCCAGGGCGACCTTGTCGAACTCCGGGAATGAAATGGCGTCTAAGTACCGCATGACCTCGTCCACATCAAACATTTCCCCATCATCTTCCGGCAGATGCACCTTCAGCCACATACAGCCCTCATCCTGCACAACTTCAAAATATCCGTTCAATGTCTTTGCCTCCTCCCGATGCCTAAAATAAGTTCAGCAAATCCACCGAATCCCCCAGATGCGCCTTGATTTTCTGCAGTCCTCTGGTGTGAAGCTGCGACACGCGGGATTCCGATACGCCAAGGATCTGGCTGATCTCCTTCAGTGTTAATTCCTCATAATAATAAAAAGTAATGACCTTCTGCTCGTTCTCCGTCAGCTTCTTTAAGGCCTCTACTAGCATCTCCTTGAGCTCCTGCTTCTGGATGGCGTTCTCCGGCTGCTGGTACTTGCTTCCCAGCGTCTCGATCCGGCCCTCGCCCCCCTGCTCCAGATAGTCGTCTAAGGAGACCATATTGGTAAACTCAGCCTCAGCCTTCCACCCCTCATATTCATCCAGCGTAATGCCCAATTCCTGAGCGATTTCCGCGCTGGTAGCCGGCCGTCCCCGGTCTGCCTCCAGCTTGGCCGCAGCCGCATCCATGCGCTTCTGCTTCTGTCTGAGAGTTCGTGGTATCCAGTCCATCTTTCGGATCTGATCCAGAATAGCGCCCCGGATGCGCAGGCTGGCATAGGTCTCGAACTTTACATTTTTCCCCACGTCATATTTGTCAATGGCGTCAATCAGTCCGAAAATCCCGTAGCCTACCAGATCGTCATACTCAACGGTGTACCCCAAATACATGCTGAGACGCCCCGCAACCAGGTTTACCACGTTGACATACTCTAATATCAGCTGTTCCCTGAGCTGCGGAGACCTTGTCTTCATATATTGTTCCCATAATTTATTTCTCTCTGCTTCTTTCATCCGCTAGTCCTCTCCCTTATACGAAGCTGTCATCCACCTGCGAATGCTGCTCAAATTCCCGCT
>CANPZR010000183.1 GCA_947589175.1 uncultured Lachnospiraceae bacterium
CGGTACTCTCTGATCTGCTCCGGCGTCAGGTCGCAGACGTAGGCCTTTCCCTTCTTAATAAGAAAAACCGCGCACTCGTACATCTTCTCAAAATAATCGGACGCAAAATACACCGGCGGCTTCTCACCGCAGATCCATTCCACATCCTCCATGATCGACTGCACGAACTCCTCTTTTTCCTTTTGCGGGTTGGTATCGTCAAATCTCATGTTGAACGTTCCGCCATACTCCTTCGCAAGCCCCTGATTCAGCACGATGGACTTGGCGTGTCCGATGTGGAGATAGCCGTTGGGCTCCGGCGGAAACCTCGTCACGACCTTGTCGTAAACGCCCTCTTTTAAGTCTTTGTCAATCTCATTCTGTATAAAATTTCTGGCTGCTGCCTCAGACATCATAAAAGCCTCCTTCGCATGTCTCTTCTATGATACCACAAAACAGCACTTTAGAAAAGTAAAAGTTTTATAACATATAAAATGGGCAAACTAAAATGCCGCCCATTTCTTTTTTATTTTTTATTTAAAATCGTGTCCGCCGATCCGGAGCTTTGCTCCGCTCAAGTGCTGACTGAAGAAGCAATACTTCTTCATGTTGATGTCCTCTCCCTTATACGTCACCTCGGTCGCGCCCTCCAGGGCCTCCTTTGCCGCCTTGACGCACTGGGCTCTCACTCCCGACTCGTATTTGCCCTCTTTATAACGCTTTAATTCCGCTTTCCACTTTCCGGACGCCACCGGCGAGAACTGTCCCCGCTGGGTGATCACCTTCTCCACGCTGTTGGGGTACAGAGACGATCTCTTGCGGTTCATCACCACCACGCCCACGGCCAGCTTCCCGGCATACGTCTGATTGCCGGCCTCACAGAAAATAATAGTTGCCATCTGCTTTACATCTTTCTTTGTATAATCTTCCTCCCGCTCAGCAGCTCTTGAAGTCGCTGCTCCGGTCAAAATCATCCCCACCATCACAACCACTGCCATCATACGCACTGCTAAAGTTTTAAAATTCATGATTATTCTCCTGCTTTGTCTGCCCCTCTGCTGTTCTTTCTTCTGTAACAAAGTTGCTTTCTTTTTTGTAACATTTATGTAATAATTGTAACATATATTTCAGAAAAATCAACCCCTAACTGAAAAAAATCGCGCCCGCATGTCTGCAAAGCACGATTTTTCGTTGTTTATTGGCAATATTTTTTTGTAATTATCGATTGAATTTTGTAATAATTTCCTCATAACAGAGGCTTCCTCCGAAGAGATCCAGGGCGCTTCCCACGGTAAAATGAATGCGTCCCCCGCCCATCGCGCGGAGCTGTTCCAGGTCCTCATAGGAGCCGATGCCGCCCGCGTAGGTGATGGGGCGCTCTCTGACCGGCGCGAGCAGAGACACAAGCCCGGTATCAATGCCGGAACCCGTCCCCTCCACGTTCACCGCGTGGATCAGAAACTCGTCGCAATAAGAACTGAGCTCACGCATCAGCTCCTCTCCCAGGGGCTGGCGGGTAAATTTCTGCCAGCGATCCGTCACGATGTAATATTCTCCGTCCCGCCTGCGGCAGCTCAGATCCAGCACCAGGCGCTCCCGGCCCACGGCCCGGACCAATTTCTCCAGACGGTCGTAGCGGATTTCGCCGTCCACGAACACATAGGACGTCACAATCACATGGCTCGCT
The DNA here is from genome assembly GCA_947589175.1 of uncultured Lachnospiraceae bacterium. Classification (GTDB taxonomy): domain Bacteria; phylum Bacillota; class Clostridia; order Lachnospirales; family Lachnospiraceae; genus Eubacterium_F. The sequence continues at coordinate 1,667 of CANPZR010000183.1, forward strand.
CCCATGGCGATAAAATCCGCCGCGTTCTCAGCCGTGACGCCGCCCCCGATCTGCAGGGCGTCCGGCCAGGCCGAGAGAGCCCCCCGCGCCTGCTCTTTATCCGCCTCATAATAGGGGCTCTCCCGCCCGTTGAGCAGGATGATGTGCCCGCCGCGCAGACCTTTTTCCCGGTACAAAACGGCGTAATCCGCCGCCGTCATATCCGACACAAAGTTCTCCCTCGCGCGATCCCCCTCGTCGGAGAGCGTCCCCCCGACGATCTGCTTCACTTTTCCATTATGAATATCAATACACGGTCGAAATTCCATAATTCCCCCTATTCCGGAGCGTTTACGCGACGGGGCGATGAGAAAGCTGCGTAGCAGTTTCTCATCTGCCATCCATAGCGAACTATGTTCGCTATGCAATTTGTTTTCGTTCAGAAACAAATTGCCGTGTGAACTATGTTCACATCGTGAAACAATCAGCGCATCAGCGTGATTTTTCACACTCCTATTATTATAAACCGAGAATCCGCTCTACTGTCTGCTGCATCTCGCTCTTGTCGCAGACCGTATCGTGCACGATCGGCGCGGTGCGGATCTCCCCGATGGCGCCCGGCACCTTCACGCCGGAGAGCCGGTTCAGCTCGTCGACCAGCTCAAAATCGCCCATCGCGTCGTATTTTTCCTTATCAATGGCGTCCGTGACGCTCCTCGTAAATTTATAGGGGCTGGCGGTCGACGCGATCACGGTCTTGCGGCTCGTGTCCGCCGCCTTTGTGTAGTACACATGAGCAGCCACCGCCGTGTGGGGATCGATGATGTAATCCGCCGCCTTATATACCTTGCGGATCGTGTCCGCCGTCTCCTTCTCCGTGGCGAAGCCGCCCACAAAGCCGGTGAGCTTATCTCTCATTTCCTGCGTAATCTGGTACTCTCCCGCGCCGCCAAGCGCGTCCATGAGGCCCTTCACCGTCTCCGGATCTTCTCCCGCGATCTTATAGAGCAGACGCTCCAGATTGCTGGAAATCAGAATGTCCATAGACGGGGAGGACGTCACAAAGAACTCCCTTTTCCGGTCATAATTTCCTGTCTGGAAGAAATCATACAGCACCTTGTTCTCATTGGAGGCGCAGAACAGCGTCTCAATGGGAAGTCCCATATTTTTCGCGTAATAAGCCGCCAGAATATTTCCGAAATTCCCGGTGGGCACGACGACGTTAATCGCGTCGCCGCACTCGATTTCGCCCTGCTTTAACAGCTGTCCGTAGGCATACACGTAGTAGACGATCTGCGGCACCAGGCGGCCGATATTGATGGAGTTCGCCGAGGAGAACTGATATCCCTTTTTATTCATCCGCTCCGCTAACTCCTTAGAGCCAAACATCTGCTTCACCCCTGTCTGGGCATCGTCAAAGTTTCCGACAATCCCCACGACATGGGTGTTATCGCCCTTCTGGGTCACCATCTGCCGCTCCTGGATGGGGCTCACGCCGTCCTTGGGGTAAAATACGATGATGCTTGTCCCCGGCACGTCGGCAAAGCCCGCCAGAGCCGCCTTCCCGGTGTCCCCGGAGGTGGCCGTGAGGATCACGATCTCATTTTCCACATGATTTTTCTTCGCGGAGGTCGTCATCAGATAGGGCAGAATCGAGAGCGCCATATCCTTAAACGCAATCGTCTTGCCGTGGAACAGCTCCAGATAGAACGCCCCGTCCTTTTTCACCAGAGGCGCGATCTGTGCCGTGTCAAATTTATCGTCATAGGCTCCCCGGATGCAGTGTTTCAGCTCTTCCTCCGTAAAATCGCTGAAATACAGCTTCATCACCTCGTAGGCCGTCTCCTGATAAGAAAGGGACGGCAGAGAGGACAGCGGAATGTCTAACGCCGGAATCTGATCCGGCACGAACAGACCGCCGTCGTCTGCCAGTCCCTTTAAAATGGCCTGGGAAGCCGTTACCTTTGCGCTGTTGCTCCTTGTACTCTTGTACATGATATTCATAATTCAACCATCCTTTACATTATGTTATCACAATTTCTCTGCGCGCCGCTGCCATTCCTCTCATGTGGGCGTCATCATGCCCGCGCGGCCATCCCTCTCATGCGGGCGCCATCATGCCCGCGCGGCCATATCCGCATGGAAATGTCCCCGGCGACGCTAGTATCATATCATGATTTTCTCTGTTTTACAAGGGATTCACTTAAAAAACTCGTGACAGCCGTACCGGAACAGGCGGGTCAGCTCCCTGTCGAACCAGCTCACATTGCCGGGACTCGAATGGCTCCGCCACATAAAATACAGCGCGCCCCGCGAGTCGTCCACGCCCCGTATGGCCTGCGCCACCGCTTTTTTTGTTTTCTGCGACACGCTCACCCGGTAATAGCTCCCATTGCTCACCGGCGAGAACTGGCGATGCGCAAAGACCACGCCCCGCACCGTATTGGGAAACTGCTTGGAGCGCACCCGGTTGATCACCACGTTGGCCACCAGCCTGCGCCCCCGCACATCCTGGTCGCCGGCCTCCGCCTCCACGATCCGCTCTAATATCTTCACCCCATTGGCGTTTGTCTGGAATTTCACGCCGGTCTGGGACTTCTTCTTTTTCTTCTTGCTCTTTTTTTCCTTTTCTTTATCCTCCAGCACCTGAGCCTCCCTCCGGACGTCCTCCTCCATCTGCTCGTTCAGCCGCCGGTCCTCCTCCTGCGTCTCCGACACCTCAGGAGTAAATAGCTGTCGGTTCTCCTCCATAAAGCAAACAGTCCGCACCTGCTCGCCCATATCGCGCACCAGCAGCGAGATGTTTTTGCTCTCCCCCGCCGGATACCAGGCCACAGACAGGGCTGCCGCCGCCAGAAAATACAGGCCGTACCCAATTTTTCTCCATAAAATATTATTTTTTTTCATATTTACCTCCATTTCTGATGCGAACACAGTTCGCATTCGAGCACAGTTCGCATTCGAGCATGGTTCTCATTCGAACACAGTTCGCATTTTCTTACTTTAATTGTATGCAAATAAATCATTTTTATTACACAAATATTACAAAAAAATTAAATTGTTGCAAATAAATGAGATTTATTTTACAATTAAAAGAAAAAAGGAACATTCCTAGAGAGAAATGAGGATGAACATGCTGCCAGGAGTTTATACCGCACAAAAAAAAGATGGAACCACCTATTACCGCAGTTCCATCACATATTCCGGCAAGCACATCAGCCTGGGGAGCTTTTCCTCGGAGGAGGATGCCTCTCTGGCTTACCGGCAGGCCGACGCCCTGTTCCACGATTTCTCTCTCACTCTGGACTCCTTCACCCTCTCGGAATCTCCCCTCGCTTTCGGCAAATGGGTGATGATTCTGAATTACCGGGACAACGGCCTCTACATCAAAACGCCTATTTATCTGCAAAAGCGTTTTTTCTATTATTATTTCGCGCCGGACGATTACCTGACCTTTGATATTGAAGATTTATTTTATTATTCCACCCGCACCATCAGCCGCCGGGGCGGACACCTCTTTGTGGCGGATTACGGGATGCAGGTCAATATTCTTTCCCGCTACGGCATTAAAAATTACGCGGTGCCGGGCCGGGATTACCGCTTTGTCAATGGAAACAATAAGGATTTCCGCTATGAGAACATCGAAATCATCAACCGCTTTCACGGCGTATTTCAAAAGGAAAAAAATGGCCGCCGGTATTATGAGACTAAAATACACGAAAACGGGGACCTGATCGTGGGGCGCTACGAGACAGAAATAGAGGCCGCCATTGCCTATAACAAAGCAGCCTCTGTCCTGATTCAGAAAGGATATGATAAAAATTTTCCGGCCAATTATATCGAGGAGCTGGACGCGGCAAAATATAAGGAAATATACCGCCAGGTAGCCATCTCTCCCCGTATTACAAATTATACGCTGCGTTCCGAATGATAAAAAT
>CANPZR010000184.1 GCA_947589175.1 uncultured Lachnospiraceae bacterium
ACCCATACCTTGCCCAGAGAATCTCCCACTTCCTTTTCCGCAGCTGAACTTTCCTGATCCGTATAGTTCATCTCATCGAATACCTTTTTTAAGTTTTTCTTTCCCATGTCATCCATGACATATCCTGCTTTTCCGTCACCGTATAAGATCATATAGACCATCAGGGTATCCTTAAAATTGGATACCGGCGCACCGTTCTCCACATTCTGATAGGCAATCTCATCACCGCTGTCCTCTATCTCCATAATCTCCCGGTTAAACTCACTGTAATAGGACTCCAGCACCGTCCTTGGGCTGTCATAGCCGGTGTCCGGCAGCGGAAAAAATACAGCCAGGGGAGAATGATAAATTACTGTTGTCACAGCCGCAACGACCGTCCCCGCAACTGCCATAATGGAAAAAACAACAAGAACCAGTGGAAGAACAGCCGCTGTAACCTTCCGCAGCACGGCTATTTCCGGCTCCTTTTCTTTCCCGGCAGCACTGTTCTGTCCTTCCTTTTCCTGTCCTGCTCTTGCAAAAAAGGCAGAGAACATCCTGGCCCGGATTCCTTTTTTCTTCTTTTTCCCGGAATCTTTCCCCTCCTGCTCTCTGTACTCTCTTACATGGGAACCCTTTGCCTTGATTGCCTGTTTTTTGCGCTCTGAATCCATAGCATGAACGGATCCGCTGTCTTTTCGCCGGCTTCTTTTCCTGCCTTCTGCCCTGTTCTGTTCCAGACCGTTTCTGTCTGCCCCCTCTTTCCTCGATCCTGCTTTCTTTTTCCGGGCAATGCGCGACATCTGTTCCGTGCTGCCATAAGCAGAAGAAAGCGCAAGAGCCGTAACCTCTGCGCTCTCCTCTAATTCCTCTCCGCCCTCTATCTGGCCGGCTGCCTTTTCCGCCCCCATTCTCCCCATAGTATACAGGCTCTTTCTTTTCAGCGTAATAGAAGCACGGGAAACATTGCGTCCCTGCTCCTTTCCGGACAATGGAGAACGCCATGCTGTACGCACGGCGCTTCTGCCCTTTATCCGTTTCTTTCCCGAATGGATACGGAGCTTCGGAGTTCCCTTTATATGAATCTCCATCGGCTTATTTTCTGCCTTTCGTATCTTCATGCTTTTCTCCCTTTTATCAATAGATCAGCCAGCTTCCGTCCTCCGGTCTCTGGCTTTCTGTCCTGTTTTCTTCCTTTTCCAGCTGCTCCTTTCGCACGCCGCCTGTTCCGGCAAGCCCCATGGCAATCTTCTCATGCAGATTTGTGTTATAAAGCTGATAAAGATCCGTGTCCTTGCCGATCGTATTATCAAATGGAATAACCGTATTTCCGCATTTAATCAGTCCGGTCCCGCTCGGAGCATTGCTGACAAAACGGAGCTGGGCATCAGAAACGCCGATTACTTCCGCCAGCTTTGCGCTGTCGATATTGCTCTGTTTTAGCAGGGCAATGAACTCGCTGTTGGAAATCAGCGTGGAGGCAATATAATTTTGCAGCAAGTCTGTCACGTTCTGAGAAATGCCCGTGCAAAGCCCTCCCTGCTTCCTGACTTTTTTCCAAAGCTGCTGCAGATATGTCGCACTGTAGTCACTGCTCAGGAGTACATGGCATTCATCCACATACAGCCAGGTCGCCCGTCCTTTCTTGCCGTTTTCAATAATGCGCGACTGGATCGCTTCCATCATGACAAGCATGGCAACCGGAGCAAGCTGCGTCCCCAGATCCTGTATCCCATAGACCGTGAAGCGGTTATCTTCGTCCACGTTGGTGTGGTGGTTGAAAATGTTCAGAGAGCCTTCCACAAATAATTCCAGACAAAGGGCAAGTTCCTGTGCCTCCATCTCCCCCTGCTCCTTCAATATCTGATAGAAGTCCGACATCAGCGGTACCTTCTTTGTATGAAAAGCCTCCATATACAGCCCGCGGATACAGCGGTCGATAATACTGTGGTGTTTCTGATTCAGCGTGCTGCCCAGAAGCTGGTCGCAGATGCCTAACATAAGCTCTGACTTATCCGCTATCACGTCCCGGATGCCCTTTTCATTGATATGGGCAATATCGGCGTCCAGCGGATTGACATAATTCTTTGTATAGGCGGACATATTGACTACGGCTCCGCCAAATGTCTTTGCAATGTCAAAATATTCATTCATGGGATCAATCACAATAATGTCATCATGAGTATTTAAGAATACCTGTCCCATCCCCTGCTTGCAGAAGAACGACTTTCCACTTCCGGGAACGCCGAACACAAAACCATTCCCATTGAGCAGCCTTTTCCGGTTGCCCACATTGACATTTTTACTGACCTGGTTGATTCCGTAATAAATGCCTCCCCTGTCATTCATCTCCTGTACATTAAACGGAAGCAGGGCAGCTGCGGACTGCGTAAGCATGGAGCGCATGGTTTCCACCTGCCTGACTCCGATAGGGAGAGCTGTATTGAGCGCTTCTCTCTGCTTCAGATAGTGCGTGTCGATTGAAACGGAGTTACTTTTTCCAATCGCTTCTACCGTCTCTGTGATACTCTCCAGTTCTTCCCTGCTCCCCGCTGCGATTATGATAGTCACTGCAACATAAAACAGGCACTGGTCATTTTCCCTCACATCATCCATAATCCCCTCGATTTCTTTCTTCTCCGTCCTCTTGGCATAAGAAATCTCGGAAGAAAAGTCATTGTTCTTATTCCTCACTCTCTGCTGCCGGATAATGTCCGATTCAATGCCGAGATACTTTTTCTGAAGTACTTTTGTAGTAATGTCTTTTGGTATAGGGACTATATCAATGCTGGTAACGCAGTGTACCGGGAGCGACGTGATCTCATTTAAAAACCGGTCGGAAAGGGAGCTGGGATATTTTTTAATAAACAGCGCCCGGCAGAACTTATCTTCGTCCTCAATATAATCTGGATAATATTTCAGCATACCATTACAGAGATCATTCCTAAAATCTGCCCCCACCCTCTTTGCCTGTCTGATATCAAACTGAAAATCTTCTTCATCTCCCAAATGGTAGAAATCATGCAGCACTTTCAAACGCTCATTTCCCGAAAGCGCAACAATCTCTGCCCCCAGCTCCCCGAAGGCTTTATGCACCGCCGCCTCGATTGTGGCAAACTGCGCTTTTGCCTCCTCAAAATTCTTTCTCTCGACCGTGATGGTCAGGTAACGCTCCTGCAAAGTCCCCTGCCGGCCCTCCCGGATCTTTTCCTCGATAATGTCATTGTAAATCTTTCTGAACCGGTCATAATCATCCCGCTGATAGGGAATCAGGATATCAGCCCGCAGCTGCCCCATGTCTCGGTTTTTGTTATTGACCGTGATTTTAAACGCACAGTCCATGGAATTTAAGAACTTGCAGTACCTCTCAAAAATATCCATCTGCTCATCCTCATTCGTGGTCGTGTAATTGATGTCTGAAAAACGGTAACTCTTGCTGTAACGGCTGAAATTTGTTCCCCGGACTTTTCCCACTTCAAAAATACCGTTTTCCGCCACCTTCAATATTTCAATCGTCTCCTGTACAGATTTCGGCGCTTTGTATATAGGCTCGCTTGCTTTTTTCAGCTCCTGAAAGCCGTCTGAAAATAATCCCATCTCTACATCCTCCTGTCTCTATTCTTCTTTTTTCCTTTTTTATTAGCTGCTTCTTCTGCCCTGGACTGCATGATCTCCGCCTCGCCTTCCGTAGACAGGTAGGTCAGCGGCCTATTTCCAAAGGCAAATTGCAATTTCCGTTTCATCATCTGCATAAACGTCATGCCGTTATAAGAATAAAAGCCGGACAATGCCACCGGCGCCGCTGCCGGAATCGCAATATAGGCGCTGACTGTCAGCCCTACATAACGGTATAAAAGAAGGACAATCCCTCCCCCTACTATCAAAGACGCTATACTAAAAACGAGCTGCCTTGCGGTCAGCCCTAAACATACGCTCTCTTTGTAGCGGTCAACATCTTTATTTACTTCTATTACCATAAATCACAAAACCTCCTAACATGCTTTTTTACTTGCAATGTGCTTATTTATAGTCCGAGTACTCTGCTTGTCAATGTCTGCGCCCCCTTCACGCTTCCCACGGTCAGGGCAATCGTAAATGTCATCTCGCACAGATAGATCAGTGTCTTTGCCCAGTCCGCATAATCTCCGGTAAATGTGGGAAGCCCTGCATTGATGAACGCATTGCACAGGATAATCGCCAGAGCCATCGTCACCGCCTCAAACACGACTGACAAAAAATACTTGCTATAAGACACTGCGGTATGCGATACCATCCGGTTCCCTCCCATTGTTGAGAAAGCAATCGCGCCAAGCGGTACAATGACCAGCAGTTTCAAAAAACGGAAATAGACGGTGTATATCAGAAAAAAACCGCAAATGATTACAATCAGCGACAGCAGCGCAGTAAGAATCAGCATAATCAGCGATTCGCCAAACCCCAGATTCTTTATCACTTCTGCCTGACCGCTCTCAATCTTTAATTCGGTTCCTTTTCCCGCCGCCAGAAGCCCTGCCAGATTTCCCACGGAAGTAAATATGGCTTTCATAATCGTTACATTATTTGCCACAAACCATTCTGCCAGTCCCAGACGGATCAGCAGCCGGAGAATGACTTCAAACCTCATTTCTTCCTTTACATCCACGGATTCTGAACAAAATCCGATCACGAAAAACAGGACAACTAACGATGTGCCGACTGCTACAAAGACCGGCTCTATCCCCTCGATTACTTTCCACGGTCCCCCATCCTTAAACTGAACCGGAGACTGGCCCAAAAGACCAAATACAATGGATATCTGATTGTTCCAAAAGCCAAATACCATTTGTAAAAGGTCTAATATCTTGTCTCCTAACTTAAAAAAATCCATTTCCTTTTCGACCGGCATTGGACGGCGGCAGCCTCTGCCGCCTCCGGCCTCCCTCCTTTCCCGGAATAACCCGTTTGTTCAATCAGAAACCGAGAAATGTCAGTACGGTTGATATGCCCGCCATCATGATTCCTGCCCCGATGCCTTTTAATGCCGAACTCATGCTGGAAGAATCCTGCTGCTGGTAAGCCTGTGCAAACTCCATGATATTTTTTGCCAGAATAATGACTCCCACTGCCCCAATAATGGCAATTGCAAGCGTCTTTAAATTTTCCAGTGGCTTTGTAACAGCTGCTGTCCCCGTTTCTGCTTCTGCCGCATAAACTGCCACAGCCATATTGTTTACTGCCATAACTGTCCCTGCCAGAGAGGGAACGGCCACCTTCTTTACAAAACTTTTTACCTTTTCCTTTTTAACCATCTTTATCTGTTTCATACTTATCCGTCTCCTTTTCTTTACTTATTGTTCTTTGGCTCCATTCCATATTTTTTTCTCATGGCAGCCATCTTTACTGTGCTGTTTTCCGGCAGCGCATACGACAAGATATACTTCTCCGGGATTTTCTCGTCTACAGCCCGCTTTATCTCGTTTCGCTGCGCCGGAGAAAATTTGTAATGGGAAAGCCTGCCAGCAAGCGCCTGACCAGAAGCGTTCTCTGAATCATCCTCTGAACCGCCCTCAAATTGTCCGGCTTTGTTTTCCTCTTTTTCCGCC
>CANPZR010000185.1 GCA_947589175.1 uncultured Lachnospiraceae bacterium
TCCTTCTTATATGTACCTGCTACCGGGTGCTGGAAACGCGTCGGGTTCGTGGAGTTACCGGTGATGGAAACGTCCACGCCCTCCTTGTGCATGATGGCAACGCCCTCCTGAACGTCGTTCGCGCCATAGCAGTTTACCTTCGCGCGGAGGCCGTCCGAATAGGACTTTCTGAATACTTCCTTCACCTCATTGGTGTACGGATCGTACTCGGTCTCTACAAAGGTAAATCCGTTGATACGGGAAATAATCTGCGCGGCGTCCTTTCCAAGACCATTGAGGATAACGCGCAGCGGTTTTTTACGAACCTTGTTCGCTTTCTCGGCGATTCCGATCGCGCCCTCTGCTGCGGCGAAGGACTCATGTCCTGCGAGGAAGCAGAAGCACTCGGTCTCCTCCTCCAAAAGCATCTTGCCCAGATTGCCGTGTCCAAGACCTACCTTGCGGGTATCGGCAACGGAGCCCGGAATACAGAAAGCCTGGAGTCCCTCTCCGATGGCTGCTGCCGCGTCTGCGGCCCTTCTGCAGTTCTTCTTGATCGCGATAGCGGCGCCCACGGTGTAAGCCCAGCAGGCGTTTTCAAAACAGATCGGCTGGATGCCCTTGATCATGTCATATACGTTCAGTCCGGCGTCCTTGGTAATCTTCTCTGCTTCTTCAATAGAGGAGATCCCATACTCGGCAAGAACGCCATTGATTTTGTCAATTCTTCTCTCATAGGATTCAAATAATGCCATTTTTTCTTTCCTCCTCTATTATTTAATCACTTCATCGGTTCTCGGATCGATGATTTTCACTGCGTCGTCCACACGGCCGTACTGTCCGCACGCCTTCTCATAAGCGGTATTCGGATCGTCGCCCTTCTTGATGAAGTCTGTCATCTTGCCAAGGCTCACGAACTTGTAGCCGATAATCATGTCGTCAGCATCCAGAGCGATACCGGTAACATAGCCCTCTGCCATCTCCAAATAGCGCGGGCCCTTCTTCAAGGTGCCGTACATCGTGCCGACCTGGGAGCGAAGTCCCTTGCCCAGATCCTCAAGACCGGCTCCGATCGGAAGTCCATCCTCGGAAAATGCGCTCTGGGTTCTTCCATATACGATCTGCAAGAACAGCTCTCTCATAGCGGTGTTGATCGCGTCGCACACGAGGTCCGTGTTCAGAGCCTCCATAACGGTGCGTCCCGGAAGGATCTCTGCTGCCATAGCGGCGGAGTGCGTCATGCCGGAGCATCCGATGGTCTCAACCAGGGCCTCCTGGATAATGCCCTCCTTAACGTTCAGCGTCAGCTTGCAGGCGCCCTGCTGCGGCGCGCACCAGCCCACACCGTGTGTCAGGCCGGAAATGTCTTTTACTTCTTTTGCCTTCACCCATTTTGCTTCTTCGGGAATCGGCGCGCAGCCATGATTCACGCCCTGAGCAACCGGGCACATGTTTTCTACTTCCTGTGAATAAATCATGTTATAACTCCTTTCTTTAATGCGTCAAATTCTTCTATTATCGTACAATATTTTTCTCAAAATGTCAATGATATGTCCACTTATTCAAGTCAAATACGGCCTTTGCAAATTCAAACCTTCCGGCGTCCTCATTCCAGCGCGCGTAGGTGTACAGCCGCCCGATTCCCTCGGACCTGTGTCCCACGCATACCCATTGCATCTGCATGAGAAGCGGCTGCTGAAATCCGAACGGGGAGCCGTCCTCCACCGACACCCGGTCTATTGTGTATAGGAACACGGTATTTTTGTCCACCCGCTTCTTCCGCAGCCTGCCGTTATTCCACAGACGGACAAACCGGCACTCTCCCTCCACGTCCTCTTTGGCGCCGCTCTTTTCCAGCATGTATGTTTTGTAGCCCGCATCCAGCATGGAAATCGTCTCCGAATAACCGATTTCCGGGTACTTCATCACAACCTTATACTGGTCCTCCAGATGCCCTGAAAAGGCCTTCTGGCTATCCAGCGTTTCGTCCGAGCAGACCTCGGCAAGCTCCCCCGTCTCCCGGCTGAAATGATAGACGGCAAAGGAGTACGAATTATTGTAGCAGTGCTTAATCATAATCTCATTTTCGCCGTCTCCGGTCATTTCCGTAAACCGTATCATTTTATTCCATTTGTCGTGCGGAAAAAAGGACGTCGGCGCCTTGTAAAAGCGATGCCTGCCGTAGTCCAGCACAAGGAGGTAATGGCTCGCGTCTATATACCAGAACCCCATACTCTCATCGGCTTCTCTCTCCTCCGGCTCCGACACCAAAAGCGCCAGCATGCTGCCCCGCGCCTCCTTTACCTTTCCGGTGCGCAGATACCGGACCGTCGCGCCGGAATCATCTGATTCGTCCCTGGCTCCCAGGGCAAAGGCGGTGACATAGACCGGCTTGGAAAAACCGGCAAAGGAGAGGTCCGTCTGAAAATAGGCGACGCCTTTTTCCTGCATTTTCTCATCCGGAAGGGCAATTTCCACCGCGGCGCCGGCCGTCTCGGGATTGGGCACTGAAACAGCGCCGACGCCTCCCACGGAAACCGAGAGCGACACGCGCCCTGCCACAGAATCGCCAGCTGTCGAGCCGCCGGATGTCGTCCCATCGGCCGACGGCATGTCAGAAACGGTGCTTTCCGCATGATTCTCCCCCGATGTTTCCGGGAAAGCGCCGCCGTCCCCCCGCATCAGACCATGCAAAAGAAGGGCGACCACTATAAAAAGGAGAAATACGCCGATCGGAATGTATTTTCTCACCCTACCGCTCCTCCTTTTTCGCTACCTCTCCCTGATTTTTGTAAATGCTGCCCCCCGGCACATAGCCGCGGATGCTGGAGAGGGGGTATATGTTCGTATCCGGTCCGATGACGGAGCCCGGATTCAGAATGGAGCCGCAGCCCACCTCCACGCAGTCGCCCAGAACGGCGCCCATTTTCTTCAGGCCGGTCTGAATCTTCTCCTCTCCCACGCGGATTTCCACCAGCGTCTTGTCGGATTTGACGTTGGACGTAATGGAGCCCGCCCCCATGTGGGACTTATAGCCCAGAATGGAATCCCCCACATAGTTGTAGTGGGGCACCTGCACATTGTCAAACAAAATCACGTTTTTCAGCTCCGTGGAATTTCCCACCACCGCGCTTTTCCCGACGATGGCGCTGCCGCGGATAAAGGCGCAGTGGCGGATTTCCGCCTCCTCGTCGATGATGACCGGTCCCGTGATGCTCGCCGTGGGCGCCACCTTCGCCGACCTCGCGATCCATATATTTTCGCCCTTTTTCTCAAACCGGTCCACCGGCAGGAATTTGCCGAATGTCACAATAAAATCCGATATCTCCGGGAGGATTTCATACGGATACGTCTTCCCCTCAAACAGCGGGGCGGCAATCGTCTTTTCCAGATTCAATAATGCCTGAATTTCTATTTCTTTCATGTTCAAACCTGACCTTCTTTCTTTTTACGGCTTTTTTTATAGTGGACAGACGCCCTCTGGCAGTAGGTATTCAACTGTCCCCGGTTGTCCTCCGCCTTGGCCTGATTCACCAGGCGGCTCACAAAATCCTTTAATTTCACCATGTATTCCTGCTCGGTAATCTCCCCCTCGGCCACGCCCGTCAGCCCCTTCTCCCAGCTCGCCGTCAGCTTCGGCGACAGCATGGCGGGCATGGAGTAGCGGACGATGCCGCAGACTAGCTCCCCCTTCAGGGTGGGCGTGATGATCTGCGTCTTTTTGTTCAGGTGCAGATAGCGGATATTGAACAGCTTTTTCAAAATCTCCGCCCGGGTGGCGCTGGTGCCGATTCCGCTCCCCTTGATCTGCGCCCGCAGCTCCTCCTCCTCGATGAACTGCCCGGCGTTTTCCATCGCGAGAATCATCGAACCGGAATTATACCGCTTGGGCGGGGACGTCTCCCCCTCCTTGATGGTACACTCCCTAAGAGCCACCTCCGTTCCCTTTTTCATCTGTCCGAAAATCTCCCGCAGCTGCTCCGGGCTCATGTCCGGATTGTCCTCGTTCTCCCCCTCGTCCTCGTCGCGAAAATCCTCCCCGCCGTCCTTTTTCTGCTTTTCTGCCGGCTCCTGCGGATTCCTGCCCTTTACAAAGGAATACCGGCTCACTGGGAGAAATCCCTCCTCCATCAGCACCTTGGCCGAGGTAAAAAACCGCTCCTCGCCCGCACGCACGGTGACGCCCATTCTCTGGTACACGGCGGGCGGATAGAAAATGCAGAGAAACCGCCGCACGATCACCTCATACATGTGAGCCGCCAGGGGCGACAGGGAAGACAGCGCCGACAGCCCCTGTCCCGTGGGAATAATGGCGTAGTGGTCGGTAATCTGCTTGTCGTTGACATACCGTGTCTTTGCGAGCCCCTTATAGGTCTGGTGCTCCGAGATATAGGGCAGATAGGGCGCCGCCATTTCGTAGCTCTGCAGCCCCCGGAGATTTTTCCCGATTTCCTTCGCGACGGCGCTGGAGAGAACCCTGGCGTCCGTTCGCGGATAGGTGACTAACTTTTTCTCGTACAGCTCCTGCACGACGGCGAGCGTTTCGTCGGGGCTGATCTTAAATAATTTGGAGGATAAATTCTGCAGCTCCGCCAGATTAAATAAGAGCGGCGGATTTTTCTTCTCCTTCTTTTTCTCCACCGCCTCGACGACCGCGGGGACGGGCTCCGGCTCCATCAGCTCCCGAATGAGCTGCTTCGCCTGTTTTTTCTCCTTAAAGCCATTTTCCTTGTACAAAACGGGGGAGGCGAAATACTTCGAGCCCTCTACCGCCTTCCACTCTCCCTGAAACGCCTTTCCCTCCCGCTCAAAGCTGCCGATCACGCGGTAAAAGGGCGTCTTGACGAAATTGCGGATCTCCCACTCCCTGGTCACCACCATCCCTAACACGCAGGTCATCACCCGGCCCACCGATACGGACGTCCACTTCTCATTCTGAATGTTCTGATTCAGCCAGTAGCCGTATTTCAGGGACAGAATCCGAGAAAAATTGATGCCCATGAGATAGTCCTCCTTGGCGCGCAGATAGGCGGAGTGACTTAGATTGTCGTACTCCGCCATCGGCTTTGCCTCCGCGATTCCCCGCCGGATCTCCTCCTCGGTCTGGGAGTCGATCCACACGCGCAGCTTTTTCTTCGTGTCCGGCACCTTCGCCATCTGGTCCACCAGCCGGTATATGTACTCTCCCTCGCGCCCGGAGTCGGTGCAGATGTAAATGGTGTCTATATCGTCCCGGTTCAAAAGCCCGCTCACCACCTCAAACTGCTTTTTCACGCCGGGAATTACCTCGTACAGAAAATGGTCCGGCAAAAAAGGGAGCGTGTCGTAGGACCATTTCTTCAGCGCCTCGTCGTAGGCGTCCGGGTAGCTCATCGTGACCAGATGCCCCACGCACCACGTCACCACCGCGTCCCCGCTCTCCAGATAGCCGTCGCCCCGCTTCCCGCCTATTCCCAGAATCCGGGCGAACTCCTGCGCCACGCTGGGTTTCTCCGCTATAAACAGCCTCTTTGCCATGTCCTCTCTCCTAAAAGCCCAGTTCCTCTCCGATGAGGATTACCTTGATCCTGCCC
>CANPZR010000186.1 GCA_947589175.1 uncultured Lachnospiraceae bacterium
ATGTTAAACAGCGCGTTTGTTTTTTATTCGGTGGGGCGGTATGATGTAAAGGGAAAACAGCTATTAAAAACGCTGGGGAAAAATTATATTTCGGATTTGGGATTTCGCAATATGCTGTTGGGCTATCGGGATGCAGACAGGGGACATATTCTCGAAAATATTGTCTATCTGGAATTGCTCCGCCGTGATTATCGCGTATATATCGGCAAGGTAGGGAAAACCGAAGTGGATTTTGTCGCCGAAAAGGCGAATGACAAGCTGTATATTCAGGTGACGGAAAGTATGCAGTCACCGGAAACCCGTGAGAGGGAGCTTCGCCCGTTTTATATGATTGCGGATAATTATGAAAAAATAGTATTATCTATGGACAGAAATTACATCACTTCCTACGACGGCATCAAGTCCCTGTACCTGATCGACTGGCTGTTGGGCTAAGGGGACGGATTTTGAACAAGCGTTATGCATCAGATATAAAAATCAGATATTAAAAAACGCTTTTCATGCCATATACTGCTATGCTATAATGAGGGTGCCCGAATTTGCGGCATGAAAGGAATAAATATGGATGAAAGAAATTTAAGGGATGAGATACACGTGGAATTTCCCGCGGAGCCTGCGGACATACGCAGCTATGCGCCGCTCAAGCTGGCGTATCTGGGAGACGCCGTGTTTGAAATCATCATACGGACGCTGATTGTGGAGCATGTGGGAGGGCCGGTGAAGAATTTGCACCGACGCTCCAGCGAGTTTGTAAATGCGGGGGCGCAGGCAAGGCTGGCGGCGGAGATGCTAGAGGAGCTTTCCGAGGACGAGTTAGCGGTCTACCGCCACGGTCGCAACGCCAAGGCGTCGTCGGTGGCGAAAAACGCGGATATTCACGATTACCGGAACGCCACCGGGCTGGAGGCGTTATTTGGCTATCTGTACCTGATGGGGCAGACGGGCCGGGCTGTGGAGCTGCTGAAACACGCTATGGACAAGCTGGGAATGGAGGTCTGAATTATGCAGAATACAGATAAGGAAGGACAGAGCGAGAGGCGCATAGAGGGAAGGCACAGCGTGCTGGAGGCGCTCCGGGCGGGGCAGCTTTTGGAGCGGCTATTTGTGCAGAAGGGGTGCAAGGACGGACCGGTGCTCTCCATTCTCCGCGAGGCGAAAAAGAGCGGCGTCATGGTAGATTTTGTGCCGAGGGAGCGCCTGGACCACATGAGCGAAACGGGGAGCCACCAGGGCGTGATCGCGGTGCTGTCCGCGTTTTCCTACAGTGAAGTGGAGGACATGTTTGCGCTGGCGGAGAAAAGAGGAGAGGATCCGTTTATTTTCCTGCTGGACGGCATTGAGGATCCACACAATCTGGGCGCCATCATACGGACGGCAAACCTGGCGGGAGCCCACGGCGTCATTATTCCCAAGCGCCGGGCGGTGGGGCTGACGGCGACGGTGGTCAAGGCGTCGGCGGGGGCGATTCACTACACGCCCGTAGCCAAGGTGACCAATCTGGTGGCGGTGATGGAGCAGTTGAAGGAGCGGGGCCTGTGGTTCGCCTGCGCGGACATGGAGGGCGAAGTGATGTACCGCCACAATCTGACAGGGCCGATCGGCCTTGTAATCGGCAACGAGGGGAGCGGCGTCAGCCGTCTGGTAAAGGAGCACTGCGACTATATAACCTCAATTCCCATGAAGGGGGATATCGATTCGCTCAATGCCTCGGTGGCGGCGGGAGTCATGGCGTTTGAAATTGTCCGTCAGCGGGGGTATGTATCGTGAAGCAGGATTATAGCAAATACACCGACGAGGAGATCATTGCGCGGTGCCATCGGGGAGAAGATCAGGCCGTCGATTATCTGCTGGAAAAATATAAGCCGCTGGTGCGTAAAAAGGCGAGGGCGCTGTACCTGATTGGAGGCGATAACGACGATCTGATTCAGGAGGGGATGATCGCGCTCTATAAGGCCATCCGCGAATTTGACGCCGGACGCCAGGGGAGCTTTTCGGGGTTCGCCGGTCTCTGCATTGAACACCAGCTTTACAACGTCATTAAGGGGGCCAACCGCAAGAAAAATTCGCCTCTCAACAGCTATATTTCCCTGTATTCGCCTACGGAGAATGTCGATGAGAACTCCTCCTTCCGGGCGACGCTGGCGGATACGCTGCAGGCCAGCGAGCTGATCAATCCGGAGGATATTTTGATTGACCAGGAAAATGTCATGGATCTGGAATATGCCATCGAGCATAACCTGAGCCCTTTTGAGCGGAATGTGGTAAAATTGTACATGGACGGGTACAATTATCAGCAGATTGCGGAAAAATTGCAGAAATCTCCCAAGTCCATCGACAACGCGCTCCAGAGAATTAAGAAAAAACTGAACAGCATACAGAGCGGGCGATGACGACGGCGAGGCCTTGAAAAGAAAAAAGACATCGTTATCGCCAGAGCGCCAGAGGCGGGGCTGAAAGCCGTGTCTAATGTCACAAAAAAGCAGGCATCAACGCCTGCTTTTTCATGTAAGATATCTACCTTATATTGTAAGCTGTCTAGCGGACTTGAACCGCCGACCTCATCCTTACCAAGGATGCGCTCTACCTGCTGAGCTAAGACAGCAAACCTTACAAATCCGCATTATATCAAAAGACAGGATGAATGTCAAGGGGACAAACATTTTTAAATCAAATTTTTCAGCGGGAAATCGAATTTGCTGTTTTGCTTGCCCCCATTTTCCATTAGCAATCGGATTTACAGTTATTCTGTTACGGCAAAGGTATCCGCGATTACGGAAAGCTCCGCCCCATAGCCCTCCTCCGCTTCACGGGGATAGCAGTAAAAGACGCCCCATGTATCGTTTCCGGATTTATACAGACAGGCTATTTTTGTCTGTTTTTTGGCGCAAGTTAATTTCTTGGCCGCTGTCTCGTATCCCTGCGCAGTCAGCTTTTTTTCCACCTTGTTCTTGCTCTCGCCCTTAAAGCATTTCGCCCACAGGCGTACCTTTTTGTTGGCGGTGGAAACCCACTGATCCGGCTTCGCCTGCTCCCATTCGCCCTCCGGCAGATAGAAGGAGAATCCGTCGCCCACGGACAGCACGGCCTTCTTCTGTTCTTCCTCGCCCTCCTTGCTAAAGGTGAGCATTTTGGTCGCCTCGGCCTCAGGAGCTTCGGTCGCCTCATTCTCCGGCGTATTTGTCGCCTCGTCGTCGGATGTCTCGGCATCCGACGTTTTCGCATCTCCGGTCTGGGACTGAGTTTGAGCCGGGTCCCCCGCGTTCGTGCCCGCCGATGTGGAGCACCCGACAAGCGCGCCCAGGCAGACGGCTGTGGCAGCAGTGAGAACAAAAATGGATACGCCGCTTTTCTTTTCCTTTTTCGATAAGATGTTTTTGAATCGTTTCTTCATAATTTCCTTCCCCCCATAAAATTGTGTGGACAGGACAGTGCTCTTTGCGCGCTGCCTGCGTATTGTGGTCAACAGTGTTTCCGAGTACGCTTTTTTCTCGGCAAAATCAAACTGCCGCGTAACCGTTTCGTCGCAGGCGATTTCCATGTCAATGGAAGCCTCCCTGTGCATGAGCCAGATCAGAGGATTGAACCAGTGGACGGCCCGGACAACCGTAAACAGCAGCTTGAAGTATACATCCCCCCTTTTTACATGAATCAGCTCGTGCTTTATGATATAGAACAGCTCCTCCTCGCTGTACGCCGTATCCGGCAGAATCAGCACCGGCCGGAAAAAGCCGATAATCATGGGGCTGTCGGCTGCCGGATAGATCACGGCAGTCACAGCTCGCTTTATGTGAAACTCCCTGGCCTGCGCGGAAATCTGACGCCGGATCCATGCGTCATCCCGCAGAATGTTCCCCCGCTTGTATACGCTTATTACAAAACACAGGTAACTGATTAAGGTAAACAGTATAATGGCAAGGCACGCGGCGGCCCACACAAAGGCGGCAATGTCGAGAGGAGCCAGATCGCGCGCGGGCGCCTCGCCTGCTTTTGCCGTCGCGGGCGTCCCTCTGGGAATCTCAATCGTAATTCTCCGGAGGGGAGCCACTGTCTCTGCCGCCTGGGACGCATCGGCGCCGGAGGGCAGCAGGCCGGCAATGGACTGTCCGTCGAGGCCGGTGACAGGAATGAGAAGCCAGAGCGCGAGGAAAATCCAGGCGCCGTATCTCCATCTGGCGGCGTACCGCCTGTTCAAGAGCGGCGCGCACAAAACCAGGAGGGCGGCAAAGGCCCCGGCCGACAGGGATATTCCCAAAACAGAAAGAAAAATGTGCGTCATGGCTGTCCCTCCTCCAGTTTTTCAAGAAAGGTTTTGAGCTCCTCAATTTCCGTGCTGCTGATTGCCTTGTTGCTGTACAGCGTCGCGATCATGCTCTGGATGGAATTGTCGTACAGCTTTTCCAGAAAGCGCCTGCTGGCGCCGGTCTTGTATTCGCTCTCCTGAATCCGCGGTGCGTACAGGTTGCTGCCGGTGGTGCGGTCGCAGCAGACAAATCCCTTGTCCGAGAGCCTGGACAGCGACGTCATCAGCGTGGAGAGCTGCCATTTCCTTCGTTCCTTTACCTCATTTAGAATGTGACTGGAGGTAACAGGACCCTCCGCGTCCCACAGAACCTGCATAATCTCCAGTTCAGCCTCCCCCAGCTTCTTTGGACGGATACTCATTGTCATCATCTCCTTGTCGTGTGGATGCGCCGCTAAATGGGCGCGCCATAGGTGCTATACGTTTGTATAATTGATTATACAACGGTATAAGAAAGCTGTCAAGAGGAAAAATGTGTTGACAATGCTGAAAACCTGTTTTATCCTGCTATATATAAAAAAATTATAAACACAAAAGAAAGGAATGGAGGATTTTATGGAAAAAAGGGGTAAATTTTCAACAGGGCTCGGCTTTGTTCTGGCGGCGGCCGGTTCTGCCGTGGGACTGGGGAACATATGGAGGTTTCCCTATCTGACGGCGAAGTACGGCGGCGGGATTTTTCTTATTTTTTATATTCTGCTGACGCTGACATTTGGCTACACGCTGATGGTGACGGAGAACGCTATCGGAAGAAAATGCGGAAAGAGCGCCCTCATGGCGTTTGGGGAGCTGAACCGGAAGTGGAAGTTCCTCGGCGTTCTCGCAACGATTGTGCCGATGATTATACTTCCTTATTATAATGTAATCGGCGGCTGGGTGATCAAGTACGCAAAGACATTTTTGACAGGGCAGCACAGTCTGGCGGCGGAGGACGGCTTTTTTGAGGGGATGTTAGCGTCTCCCGGAGAACAGCTTTTGTTTCAGTTTCTTTTCTCCCTTGTGACTACGCTGGTCATCCTGCGGGGCGTCCAGAAGGGCGTGGAAAAATTCAGCACCGTGCTGATGCCGGTTCTGGTCGTATTCGCCATCGTGGTCGCGATTTATTCGATTACGCTGCCGGGGGCCTCCGTGGGGCTGAAATATCTGTTCGTGCCGGATTTTAAGCATTTTTCCGTGCAGGGCATGTTGGCCGCCCTGGGGCAGATGTTCTACTCGCTGTCG
>CANPZR010000187.1 GCA_947589175.1 uncultured Lachnospiraceae bacterium
CAAATGGCAGACAAATCTGCCGAAAAGATTAACATTCAGCATTTGTGTTTAAAATGCTGCTTGATGAGCAGACACTATATACGTTGTGTTGCATGTGATCTAAAAGAACATACTTATCCTAATGGTGTGTATCAAACGGGAATTCCTTACGGGAATCCAAAAATAAAAGTACCTACTTCGACCCCTGCTGTAATAGAATTTATAGGAAATGTTAAAAATAAAAATGCAGAATTAAACAAATACAGGATAAATAAAGTTATTGTATATGATCATAAATATGATCATAAAAAGATAGGCTAAGTGTGTTATAGTATTGTATTAAAATATGATAGATGCCATGGAACAAGGAGTTCCCATTAATATTCGCTATTGTTATAACGGAGGTGTGAAATTTTGAAAAAAAGTTATGTAATTGTTATTTTGTTATTTGCTGTTTGTTTTTTTGTTACGTCTTGTTTGTCGAATGAGAATATTCAGAAAAAAAGTGAAACCAATGCTGCTACACAAAGACCGGAAGAAACGGAAACCGTTGCTGCTACAAAAACACCAGACGAAACGGATGAATTAGGTGCGTGGTTAAAACAATACAAAGCCTACCTGCAGGATAGAGTCCCATCAGAAGACAAAGAGGATAGGGAATTCTATTATTTGAGAGACGCTTGTAATATGGTTGTTCCGGGAGAAACGAAAGATGGAATCCAGTATGCTTTGTTTGATATGACTGGTGACGAGATGCCGGAATTACATGTGCTGACAGATATTAGCTATGAGATTCATACCATAAAGAACCATCACCTTGTAGTATGGTATGGGGGAGACCGATATAACAGGCCGCTCAATAATAGGATGATACTTTGGAAAGGGGACTCGGAATCGGCCGGTGAGAGTTATATAGTTCTTGATAGTGAAGGGGAGGATATCTTTTCGTGTTGGTTTGGGAAAAATGGAAATGATTATAGATTCTGCACTGGAGATGATGATATTAAGGTGTCAAAAAAACAGTGGAAAAAATTGAGAAAACCATTTTTAGCAATTGGTTCAGATAAGATTATTTGGAAAAATATAGGAGATTTGGATTTTTGAGGAGAAAGTAAAAAGTACTACATCACAGACCCGCATGGGAGCGTAGTGCAGCTGACGGATGAGAAAGGAAAAGTCATCAAAACCTATGAGTACGATTCCTTTGAGAACGAGGTAAAGCCAGACAGTAAGGACGAAAACCCGTTCCGCTACTGCGGGGAGTACTATGATAAGGAGACGGAGGAAATCTATCTCAGGGCAAGGTATTATGAGCCAAATGTAGGGAGATTCCTGACGAGGGATACGTATACCGGGGAAGAAGATGAGCCGGAGAGTCTGCATCTGTATGCGTATTGTGGGTATGATGGGGTGAATGCGTGGGATCCGAGCGGGCATTAATTATTTTGTCACAAAGAATATGACACCACAGGAACGGATGGATTATTACAATAAGAAGGGCAGGGCATTTCAGCTGGAGATTGAGAAATGCAAGTTGTAGACGGCATTGACAAAAGAAAAAATTGTATATTTTATTAGCGGATGAAAGTGATTTTTATCGACGGATAAAAGTGATTTTTATCCGTTTTTTATTGCCCGTTTCATTGACAGGTCACAAGATAAGTTGCTATGCTTGTTTTGATTCCCTTTTTTTCCAGCTTACAAATCCGTACTTATCATTAAAAAGGAATATCGCAAAATCTACGACAACAGGAATATAAACAGGATTTTCGATTGATGCTAAAACCCAGAGGACAATCAAAACAATATCATTTGCGGCATACCATAAGGCATAATAAGATGAACGCAGTATAGTGAGGGATGCCGCAAAAGAACTTGTTGTGATTGAGTAATCATTTCTCCCCAATACCGAAATTGGAAAGAAATAATGCCATAAAGAATACTAAATAGAAATTTAAAATAGAAACAATAACCAACGAGCCTATCCAAATCAACCATTCCTCTTTCAAATATTTTGTCTTTACAACAGCCATGAATCAGGATGCCTTACTCAACATATCGTAAATATAAGTCCGCAGGCCAGCTTCGGTATTTATGCCGTATTTTTGATTGATTAAAATGTAATAATTCATAATTCTCTCTTTTGGCAAAAGCTCATTGGAAGGGATGCTATCTCCATATCCTTTCCTTGCCTCCAGCCAAGGAGCCTCATGGTGTGTAATCTTCTCCAATGCCTTTCCGCTATACATGCCAAAAGTATTTACCACAAGGTCTATTACTCGTTTCTCGTCCTCCGTCAAGGAATCCTCCTTGCCTTCCAGAATCGCGAACCGCGCGTCGTCAATTGGATTATATTTGAAATTTCTAAATAGGTCATACACCTCCAGATAAACCGGCCCATGTATCCATGCCCTGCAATCTTCTTCAAAGATCGGCTTTCCATACAGCGCGGAATATACGCCCTGAATAAAGTAGAGTAGTTTCTGCAGCATAAGCGGTGTTACTTCTTCCAATTTTTCAAAAATATACGCAATCACCTTGAGCATTTTATCCGAAATGGAAAACAGACGCTCTATGCTCTCTGTCGCGGTAAAAGCCTTCCTGTATGCCGCATCTGTCAACTTTTTTTGGTTCTCCATGAGTTTTTTCTTCATATATGCCGGGGATGAAAGCACCGATTTGATGACATCTGAATACTCCTTAGAAGGCATCTGGCCCTCCAGATATCGCGATATGGTTATTTCGCCAAATCCAAGAGCCAGCGATAACGGCGCCTTTCCAATCTTATAAATCTTCATTAGTCTTTCAATATCATCAATCGACACAAGTCCTTCTGCCGCTCTGTACTGCTCGTCGATTTCCTGAACATTCTTATCAATAAGCCCCGGAATACTCATCTCCTCTCCGCAGTCAGCACAGACAGCTACGGTGATTCCAAAGGTATAGTCCTTATCCCTTATATTCTTTACAATATCCTTCTTCTGTAAAAGATACTCTGTCTTTTTCCGACATTCTATGCAAAAATCTGTTCTTCCTTGCCTTGCCATAATGACCACCTCCGATTTGCTTTCTGGTTATTTGAAATAGTATGTAAGCGGATGTTTCTGTTCATGGAATGAAATAACGATTACAAAACAATTCTCCAGCTTGTTGAACTTGATATACAGAGAAACTGCCTTTTCTTCCGTTCCATTTCTCTCCAAAAGGACTACATCTTTCCCAAATACATATAATCTTTCGTGTTCAAAACCCTGATGCTCATTCTGCAGGATTTCCGAAAAGTCCATTACCGTAAGACCTAATATAATTTCTTTTGCTTTTGTTTCGTCAATAACATAATCCAGAAACAGGTTGATGTTGTCTTGGCGTCTGGTATTCCGGTCCAACCGGTAATTATCTTTTTTAACAGCATCCTTCACCTCGGAAAGATACTGCTCTATGTCTTTCTTATCTATATCCAATGATTTATCCCCCAAGGAGTGTGTGATGTGTTTTTTGCTTTTTTCTATCATTATAATCGTGTGATTGTTTTTTGTCAATATCCTATTCATTTCTTGACTAACTTTTTTTGCCCGTCAATATCTGGATCATATGTGAGCAAAAAAGATTAAGAAAATTTTAATAGAATTGTAAGCGTGTTTGTGGTAGTATAATGATGCTAAACAATTCAATAAATTGAGCTAATAGAATTGTGTGTAAATTTATGGCGAACAGATGGCAGGGAGGGATTAAGTTGTGAACGTTGAGGAATTGTGTTGCTTAAAAGAGACCGAGGAGCTGATTATGGAAAATAAAGTTAATGAGTATGCGTTGAAGACTCGGGAATTTCTTGTGGATAAAATAGACTTTTTAGATGGAGAAGTCCAGGAATTTGAGCCTGCTGACAATGAAGAATATGGTGTTGCCGCTATGGATGTTAAATGGAGAAGCGGGATACATCTGATTATCTGGCAAAGTTTATGGCGTATAGATTATTATGTCGTGCGCAAGGGAGAACAGATTTCCAACACTTTTGTCGGAGGAAAACCTAAAGCGGATTTATTCATTTATATCCAAATGCTCATTAACGATATCAATAGCGGACGGTATGACAACAAAGCTACTCCTCTTGAAATACATTTAAAATATGTGCAGGAAAGAGGGCTGACCAGCTGCATGAATAATACGAAGTGGGATAAGGTTTTCGGTATTATCCATAGCATGGAAGAAGAGACAGGCAAGGGAATCCTTATAATGTATAAGCACCTTTTTGACACAGAAGTTCCGGTTCACTATTGGACTGTCGGCGGAGATGAATATTTGAATAAAGGTATGTACAAATATATTGAGTGGTTAAAGATTCGGCCGGTTGTCTGCGAGTGTGAGTATCGGGGACGGTTGATTGAACCTGAATATAGATATTATGACTTTACTTCTTTGCTTTTGGAGAAAATGAAGGCAGCTCATCTGCGCTTTGAATATCTGCAGCAGGAAGAAGTCTGTATGATTTATGGATATAAGACTTGACAATGTTGCATAGATTTATAGGTTTTTGTCACATATTCAGAAAATCTGCCGGAGTCATAATGATTGGTTTTTTCACTCCGGATTCCAGAAAATCTTTATCTCCAGTTAGTAAGATATCAGCTTTTGCTTCGATTGCAGCGCGTAATATGGGCCTGTCTTTTACATCTCTGATTTGTAATTCCTCCGATCGTTCAATATCTGGAACTGACACTAACTCTAGGGTTAATAATGCCATAGACAAAAACTTGTCAAGACTTGTCAGTCTATGGGGGAATTTTTTGTTAAATATTCTTTTTATTTCGTCTACATTCTGCTCACATATTAAACCGCGATTTGGGTAGGAAGCCGCTTTTTGGTATGCCTGCCAAGGGGTGCCGCTTGCCCTTAATGCAGCAGATATGAGAACATTGGTATCAATCAGCACCCTCATTCGTTATCATCCTCATCTCGTAATTCTCTGACAAGAGCCATCACATCATCGTCAGAAGTAAGCCCTGCACGTTCTGCTTCTCCCGTCATTTCATTTTGTAACATCTGCATGGCATAAATGGCAGAATTTACTATTCGCACGGAGTTCCCTTCGACAATAAATGTAATGCGGTCACCACTTGCGACGCCGAGCACTTCCCGGACATCTTTCGGGATTGTGACCTGTCCCTTTGCCATGACTTTTGCATTATCAATAAAGGCATTTGCTAACATCTTTATACCTCCTCGTATGATTTGATGGAAAAGTAGGGATTTCCCTACTCATATTATACATAAAGTGATTAAGAAGTCAACAGTAAAGCAGAAATTTGTTACCCGCACAGTTTATCCCGAAGTTCCTGTGCGGGTAGAGTATGCCTTGAGCGAATCGTTGCTCGCCGAGCTGTCCGTCGCCGGTTTACCAATCGCCGAGTACTCCGTTCCGCCATAGGCTCCCTGGTATTCTCCCGGCAGCTTTGTACACAGATACACCTCCCGGACCGTTCCAACCTTCCAGCCCGTTTTCCCGTCCTGCCTGTCGCTGACCATAAAATCGGC
>CANPZR010000188.1 GCA_947589175.1 uncultured Lachnospiraceae bacterium
GCAGTTTCCCGCCGTTTCCAGTTTGGGATTGGCGGAATAAGTCAATGAGCGAAGAAATGAATTGTCAATGCCTGTTGCTTCCTCTACGCTGTCCGGCATTTTGTATGTCAGATCCGGTTTCATTCGCGGATAGAGCAGCAGACGTTTCATTTTCTTGTCATACAGAATCCCGTCCTCTGCTGTCAGATCCGGATTCTCCGGATCCACTGTGACCTCCTTCAATCCAAGAAGATGGGACGAAGATGTATTGTAATAAATCAAATAGATCGTCTCTTTCAGAATCAGGCGTATATTCTTAGAGAGAACCAGCTTCCTGACCTGCGTATCCGTCTCGTCCTGACTGGGCTGTACATTCTTGCCAAAATTCAGGTCCAGGCTGATAACGTCCTTTCCATCCAGCGTCTCGGGAATGACAAGCTCCGTCATTCCATCCGGCAGGGTGGCACCCACGATTTCAACCGCATTTTCACACTGCTTCGTCTTTCCGTCCGCATTCTTGTACTGCTCCATCTCCCGGTATTCATATGCGACGCCATCCGCCGCTACTGCTGCTCCGGTCGCTGTTACAGAAGCACCGGTCGCTGCCGCGCCGACTGCTGTAATGGCTGTGCCTGTCACCGCTGCTGCAGTTGAGTCTGCCATGGCTGCGTTTGCGTCTGCCATGGCTGGCTCAAAAGAGCCCATCGTTCCCGTAATCAGTAAGGCGGCGCACAGTGCGCAGACCAACAGCCCGGATATGAGAGACTGTTTCTTTTTCATAAAATCACGTCCTTTCTATCGCGTTTTATATATATAACGAATGAAAAGGGAAAAAAGTTGCAAAAAATGTGCAAAATATCAAAAAAATTTTTTCAGGAACTTACTTCCATCCATTCAGTCGGAGTTAGAACAAATCGGGCATCATCAATATAATCTTTTTTATTTTTTGTAATCAAATAATCTATCTCGTTATTTATCCCTGTCGTATATTGCACACAATCCTCAAAATCTTTCCATTTCTGACCAAACGCGTCTCGAATATCCTTCTCCTTTCATAATTTCATGACTGACTGTTATTTTAATCTATTATACCATCCTTTATAAAAATTAACTATTCTTTCTTGACTTTTTGTCTATTTTTTAACCAAAAATGTCCTCATGGCTACAGGAAAAGTCGGCAAACCGCACGACAACCTTATGAGAAAATGATGTGTAGCAGAAAAGGCTATCCTCTACTGCGAATAGAGAATAGCCTGTAATCCGTTTGATTTTTAAACTGATTATTGTTTCCGATTGAGCAACCGTCGGACATGCTATAATCCTTCGGCGTCTAAGATGATTATAAACCAACTCTGCAAATTTTGCAAGAGGGCTTCAGAAAGTAATTCTCATGAATCTCGTCGTGCTGACATTGAGAAACTCCTTGGAGCCCTAAGTTTCGCTATAGAGCGCATCCATCTGCTCTATAAAACTTCCCCATTCTGGATTTATTCGTTTATCTCTATATATCAAGTAATACTGATACTTATATAATGTTCTTAACGCTTTTTTATCGTATTTGTCCCTTTTGTATAAATAATATATCAACTCATACATCTGAACAATCTGCATATCACCTAATCCTGTCCCCAATTTAACTGCATCCTTAATCAGCCTTATTGGCAGTGAATCGTTAGCCGCAAAAAACAAAAACTGCTTAACAGCCATGAACGATAACGATCTTACTTCTCCTCTATCCTTAGCATTATCTATTGCGGGATTATACAATGAATGAATAGCGATTTTATTCATATATGTATTTCGCAAAGCATCTTCCATGCTATTCAATTCTGTATCATAATGAATCTTCAATTTGGGAGGATTGCTGCTTTTCTGTTCATCTGCAAATCTTTTTACGCTATCATCAACTAGTTCGTCATATACCGATTCATGTATCACCAATCCAGAAAATTCACTCAACAGCGGAATAAGCCAGCATTCCTTAAAATCTGTAAATGAATAAGCCTTTACCTTTGCCACTTCACTCCTGTCTGGCGGAATAAAGAAATTGGCATCCAAAAATACTTTCTGATTTGGATTTTGCATAATACTCTGAAATGCCGGATTGACCATTTGTGTATCTACCTTCATTAGTCATCCTCGCTTTCGAAGAAGTCCTTTAAGTCATCATCCATCTCTGCATCCATATCAAAGCCAAAATCCTCTGGTCTTTTATCAAACAGAGCTAATGTACGAACAAATTCGTCGTCATCAATGAATCGATCCTCATAATTGTTGATAATAGTTTCTACAACTCTATTAGATACCCCTATCGTTTTTGTTTTTTTATTCAAAAGCTCCGATATTTCCAAATCAATATTCTTTAAGAGTCTTCTATACATCCCATTTTCATTTCGACAGTCTATTTTACACAATTTGTCATACTGACCCTCATCTATAAATCCTTCTTCAAGCAATCTATTTGCAATCGCTTGAAATGGAAGCCACCACTCGCATTGTATGCGGGCAATAAAACGCAATAACCGGGCTTCTGAAACATCTTTCATATCAGATTTGCCAATTTCTTTCATCACTGCTGCTTTTAGTGCTTCTTCCGGAAGTAATAATTCAGCCGCAAATCTGTCGGCCATTTTCTCTATAACCTGATCTTCATATTCCATGTCAGGCGTATATGCTTTTCCAAGTTGAGTCTTGTAATGATATATTGCATGTGCTATAGCAAAAATTTGTTCATCATAAAAGCTTGATGTATTCAGACCAATAAATGTAAAAGTCTCTTTATCTGTCTTAAAGCAAGTGATATTTCCATAGGTATGTGTTCCATTTGTATCCGGAAAAGGATATTCACACAGTATAATGCCTTGTTTTTCTAAGAGAAATTTAATATCATTCGCAATTGGAACATTTGGACAAACACCAAAAAAGCGTCTGGTTTCCGAAGCCAGATCTTTTACCTCATATATTTTCTTTTCATCTAGTATAATGGAATTGCTTTTACTCATTCAACATCGCCTTTCTCAAAAGAAGCTGCTGTTTAGATGCCATCATCATTTCAAGCATATGATTAGCTCCTGCCCTTTCTTCTTCTGACATACTTGAACTACGATAAACAGTATATACCATAGGTTCATTTTCTACATACAAATCGGGAATATCAAATCCAAGTATTTCAGCTAGTTTTTCTAATTGAGAAATTGAAGGCATATATTCTCTATTCTCCAATCTGCCAATCATCTGCCTGTTAATTCCAGTTTCTGCACTTAACTGTTCTTGGGTTAAGTTTCTCTTTTTCCGCAGTTCTTTTACAATTTCCGCCATCTTTTCCTGAGACAAGCGTTTCATGATAATCCCTCCTTTCAAAAAAGAATACTAGAATTTATGATACTATAAATACCACGGAATAGCAAGTTCTTTCTTGTATTATACTACTATTTTCCCAATTTGGGTATATTAAATACCATCTTTTTAATTTTTTAGATATCCCTATCTTCTATTTCGCGATTTTGCACACGTGACGCCCATACCGTTCCCTTAAAAACCTTACCTATAGAGATTTCACTGCTGGAAACATGCGCCATCAGGCGCATCACTAAGAAAAAAAAGCGGCCCATCTTCTGATGCAGCCGCCTGTTTTTATTTTCTACAATTTCTTATCCGACAGTCCGATGCGGACGAGGGATTTTTTCAACGCGAGCTCGGCCCGCGACATATTCACCGACTGGTCGGCGCTCTTAATCCGGCGCTCCGCCCGCGCTTTCGCCTCATTGGCGCGGTGAAGATCGATTTCATCCGGCCACTCGCAGGACTGGGCGAGAATCGTCACCTTTTCCGGCGTGATCTCCATAAAGCCCTCCAGCACGGCGGCCTCTTTCAGCTGACCGGCGCTCTCCGTGATGGTCATAACGCCCGGCGCCACAATGGTAGTCAGCGGGATGTGTCCGGCATAGATGCCGATTTCCCCCTCGGTGGTATTGAGCTCGACCATCTCCACGTCTCCGGTGTAAAACACGCGCTCCGGGGAAATCACCTCCAGCTGGAATTTTTTCAGTTCAGCCACAGGGAATCACTTCCTTTCCTTGTAGCGGTTCACCACGTCCTCAATGCTGCCGGCGTTCAGGAAGTAACTCTCCGGAATCTCGTCGTGCTGACCGTCGAGAATCTCCCGGAAGCCCTGAATTGTATCCGAAAGCTGTACATATTTGCCGGGCAGGCCGGTGAACTGCTCCGCCACATTAAAGGGCTGCGACAAGAAACGCTGCACCTTGCGGGCGCGGTTTACCAGAACCTTGTCGTCCTCGGACAGCTCGTCCATGCCGAGGATGGCAATGATATCCTGCAATTCCTTATATCTCTGCAAAATCTCCTGCACGCCGCGGGCCACCTTGTAGTGATCCTCGCCGAGTACGCGCGGATCCAGCATACGGGATGTAGACGCCAGCGGATCTACCGCCGGATAAATACCTAACTCCGCGATGGAACGCTCCAATACGGTCGTGGCGTCCAGATGGGCAAATGTCGTCGCCGGAGCCGGGTCCGTCAAATCGTCCGCCGGCACATAAACAGCCTGCACGGATGTGATGGAACCGCTCTTAGTAGATGTGATGCGCTCCTGCAGGGCGCCCATCTCCGTCTGCAGCGTCGGCTGATATCCCACGGCGCTGGGCATACGCCCGAGCAGCGCGGACACCTCGGAGCCCGCCTGTGTAAAACGGAAAATATTATCGATGAAAAGGAGCACGTCCTTTCCCGCCTTGTCACGGAAATACTCCGCCATCGTAAGGCCCGTAAGCCCCACTCTCATTCTCGCTCCCGGCGGCTCGTTCATCTGTCCGAACACCATCGTCGTCTTGTCGATTACGCCCGATTCGATCATCTCATAGTACAGATCGTTTCCCTCACGGGTTCGCTCGCCTACGCCGGTGAACACGGAATATCCGCCGTGCTCGGTAGCGATATTGGTAATCAGCTCCTGAATGAGCACGGTCTTTCCCACTCCTGCTCCCCCGAACAGGCCGATCTTGCCGCCCTTTTGATACGGGCACAGAAGGTCGATGACCTTGATTCCTGTCTCCAGAATCTCCGAATCCGTGGACTGTTCTTCAAAGGCCGGAGCCTTTCTGTGAATCGGGTTATATTCTTTTACGGCCGGCGGATCCTTCTCGTCGATGGGCTCCCCCAGCACATTAAACATACGTCCCAGAGTCTCCTCACCCACCGGCACGCGAATCGGTGAACCGACAGCCTTAGCCTCCATGCCCCTGATCAGACCGTCCGTGGGGCCCATGGCGATGCAGCGCACCGTGTCGTCTCCCAGATGCTGCGCCACCTCCACGACCAACCGCCCGCCATCCTTTGTGGGGATGTCAATGGCTTCATTGATCTCCGGAAGCCTGCCATTCTCGAACTTGATGTCCAAAACGGCTCCTATGATCTGGGTAATGGTGCCGAGACTTTGATTGCTATTCTCTGCCATTCTTTATCTCTTACCTCCATTTCCTGTGATATTT
>CANPZR010000189.1 GCA_947589175.1 uncultured Lachnospiraceae bacterium
CTCATCTGAAACACGGTATCGCACAGGTCCTCCAGATCGTATTTATTATGCGTCGCGATGATGACCGCGGCGCCCCGTTCCCTCTCCTCATCCAGGATCTTATGGACGCGCGCAATGCTCTTCTCATCCAGCGCGTTCGTCGGCTCATCCAGCAGCAGTATGTCCGGCCGCTCAAAGACCGCCTGCGCGATGTTCAGCTTCTGCTTCATTCCCAGGGAATATTTCTTCACCTTGTCCTCCGTCTCCAGCCCGACCCGCTCCAGGGTCCTCCGTATGTCGTCTTCCGTGGCCGTCTTTCGGATCCCTGACAGCAGCCGGAGGTTGTCCGCCGCGGACAGATAGGGGAGCAGCTCCATGTTTTCAATAATGATCCCGACGCTTTCCGGAAATGATACATCCTTCCGCACGACCTTTCCGTCAACCACTACCCGGCCGGAAGTCGGGCAGATCAGCCCGGCGACCGCCCGCAGCAGCATGGTCTTTCCCGAGCCGTTGGCCCCGTACAGGCCATAGATCTTCCCGCGGTCAAACTCCGCGTTCACATTGTCCAGCACGGTCCTCCCTTTTATTTTTTTAGACAGATTCTCTACCTTGATCATATGCAGGCCCTCTCTTTCATATATAATCTTTTTTCTTTACAAATCTCAGCATGACGGAATATATTCCCGCTATCCATGCGGCCATGCTGCCGGCCGCAAGCCATCCCATCCCCCCGGCCAGGCCGGGCCCGTGCACGATGCGGGACGGAAAAACAAGGAAGTCGAACACATCGCTCCTGACCAGGCCCGATGCCAGGACAACGGCCACAAGCGCCACATTCATCGAAATGACCGCCGCTTCCTTCCCGATGGCGACGCACAGGAAGAAGAACAGCCAGCAGATGCACTGGACAATCAGGAAATAATCCGCAAGGCGGAAAAACAGCTCCCCTATATGCGCGCTCACGAACCGGAAATCGGCCATGGCATTCAGCAGCATCTGCAGGGAAACAAACACCAGCGTGCGCGCCGCCATCCGGAGGCATATCTTCCAGAGATATACGCCCATGCCCGCATTGCGCACGGCATGCAGGACTCCATACCTGCTTATATAAAAATCGCCCCAGTCCAGGTAGCAGAACAGCAGGAACAGAACGGGGGCGAGCAGCGCCAGATACTCGACAGCCCGGATCCCGTTCCATCCTTCCTTCTCCGGAATCCCGCTCAGGAACGGAACAGGCACATCGGATATGCCGCTGTTGTTCTTAAAAAAATACAGTTGGAACAGCAGCAGGACCACCAGCATCCCCCAGAACGAAATATCCTTTTTCATGCCAGGATATCCCCCCTTTTCCTTGCGCCCACCAGCAGCGCGCCCGAAACCATGATAAGGCACGCTTTTTTTACCAGGGCGGACACGCATCCGCCCGCGCCGAACGCCCCCATGCAGTACTGCTCCAGCAGGTTGCTTCCCGCGAACGCGTTCTGCCCCGGGAAGATAAAATACTGTATTACATAGTACAGGACGCTGAATGCCGCTATCGTAAAGAGCTGCGACAGCGACGCCGCGAAAAACGTCCTGAAGAACTCCTTCACGATATACACGGTCACCAGGTAAAATGTCGTGGAAAACACCTGCATCAGGACGCCCGCAAAATAGCCGTGCCGCGCCGCCGTCCCCACATTCCCGAATGCCGCCACAAAGGCTGTCCCTATCCCCTCGTGCAGCAGCGAGAAGACGGCCGCGTGCAGAAATGCCCTCGATATCCTATGGAGCTGCCAGCGCTCCATGTCCGCATATCTGACCATGCCGCATACCGGGCTCCCTTCGCTCATGTACCCCTCCAGCATGACGAATATGATCATATTGCATACAAGCATGTGCAGGACGGAATTATAGTCGCCGACGATCAGGTTCTCCGTAAATTCCGCATCGCCCATAAATCCCCGCCGGTACACGCTGTACAGCCCCTGAAACGTCGATATGCGGTCAATAAGGAACAGGATCCCCGCGCAGGCCATTCCTTTAAATACTCTCTTTTTCAAATCTCGTCTCCTTAACATAAAAAACAACCGTCAGCAATCCGAACAGCAGGACCGCCTGCAGCAGCAGCGGCGCCAGGACATCCAGCATGTATTCTGAGTGTACCTGAAAAAGCAGCATGATGGAATTTTTCTTTAAGAACAGTACAAACCACAGCAGCAGGATCAGGCCGTACACAATCTTTCTCTGCCTGACGGATATGCTCAGCATAGTCCCCGCCATCGCGATCATTCCGGATACCAGGGCGCAGACCGCGGCAAAAAGCAGGCTGGCCAGCGTCCGGTGCTCCGTCTCCCAGATCAGGAACGGATCCAGCAGCAGCTCTTCCCCGTACTTGTCCCCCGTCCCTCCGGCGAACAAAATATGGACGACCGCCAGGTCGATCAGCAGCGCTATAAATACCAGCGCGAAACCGCCCCAGAAGGACTTCTTGAGATTGTCCTTTATATATCTTTTCTTTCCCATCCTGCTGGCCAGTATGTTGATGTATCCGCTTGCGGAATCCATCAGGCAGTCATTTGAAAAAATGAGCAGCAGGTAAAGCGGGAGGGGCCATAAGAACAGCGCCTGAAAGACATGCCCAACGCCGACGGAATTGCCGGCCAGGAAGAAATTATAATCCGGAAAAAAGACTTCCCCCGTATCCAGGGCCTGCCTGACGTATATGAGCGCTTCTGCTGACGGGAAAAATAACAGCGCAAATATCAGTGTGTTTCGGAATCTGTTGTTCCATATCCTTTTTATAAAATACATATTTCATACCCGCTCTTCTCTTTTTTAATGAGGGGAGGAATATCCGTTTCCCCTGATACCCCTCCCCGAAACATAAGCACTTAACGCCGCCAATCAATTCGTTTCTTCATCCCAATACCCGGAAACAGTATATGTATTGCTGGAATAGTTGTTGTTTTCCGCACCCAGCTTTACATCTGTCTGTGAGGCATTCGCTTTTGCATTGTAATAATGCGCCCCGGTCCCCTGCGCAACATCATGAGTGCCTGAAGCAAGCGCATTATTGCTGTCCTTGGCAAGCCAAAACGTAGTCTTTGTCTCGTTTCCCTCCGTACTGTTAAGCAAATTAACCTTCCACTTATTTGAAGTGTTGGTGGTCTGACGATATCTCGCCGCAGAATATGAGTTCTCATAATTTGCCTTAATCTTAAATTCATAGTAATAATTATCCTCGTCTGCTTTTGATACAGCGGGCGACATAAGCATGCATAATGCTGCCATCCCAACAATTCCTCGTTTCAATATAGTTTTCATCATGATAATCACCTTCCTAAATTTGATTTGCATTATTATGCGATTTGGTTCTTGCAATCCCCACCCTATTATAGTAAAATAACCTTGTGTTTTGGAGGCGTTCTTTTCAGCATGCCATTGACAGATGGCTACATTGTGAAAAGGACGCTCCTTTTCGCTGTTGACATTTCCGCGCAGTCAATTTTTCTGACGCTGCGGTCTCTTCGGCTGATGCAGAATCCCCATGCAGTGGGGCGGCCATTTGCCGTTCTCTTTTTCAACCCTATGCTGCAGAATTTTGCCAGAAATATCAATCAGCTTTTCTCCGATTTTCATATTCATGCCGGCTCCTCCTTCCTATCAAATTTGCTACAGAGCCTCGCGCAGGCAACGTGCTCAATCGCTGTCCGCACGCTTCTCTGTGGTTCATGCTTAATCTAGCAAAAAATTATTCACTTTTCAATAGCAATTGCAGATTTGGAAATTTTATTGCAGAAATGGAAATTCTTCTGCATCATCTCCCCTCCCGAAATCCTTTTTTAAATCCTTTAATTCTATAATTGCCATTTTCTAATTCTCCCTCATCTGTCAATGTATTTATTTTGGTAAAGATAAAATTGTCCTTATATTCCATTTACTAAATACACATCAAATACATTAAAATCATTTCTAAATGAATATCTCCTTTCTAACTTCCCGTTTTCTTTTATGAATTCCGGAATAACTGCTTTTTGATTTACTACATACCAAACTCTAGATTCCTGTTTTTCAGCAAAAAAATCCTGTGCCTCCTCATACTCTAAATTTTCAAATGCCCGAAACCAGGATTGATAATTGAAACAAATATGTTCACTTTCCGGATAGTAATATAAAAATGGCCCAAACGAACTATCCGTGTAAATAAAGATATCATCTTTGTTATAAGCTTCTTGAAATTCATGCTGAAAATCCGTCCAGGAAGGCGAGTATTCAAAAAAAGCAATCCCTAAATATTGAATCAGCATAATACAGCATAATATAATGAGTACCTTTTTGTTATCTGCCCATTTGTAAAAACATCCCGCCAGAAGCAGAGCAAAAATCCCCATCAGAGGCGCTGCATACCTGGCAATATATAGCGGACGAAGAATAACAGAAACAGCAAGGCCTATAATCTCAACAAATAAAATGCTGAACATTGCATAAGCAATATATTTTTTTGATGTTTTTTTCTTTATAAAAAGTAGCAAAAACAAAAGGACAGTACCCCCAAAGATCATAAGCGACAGCGGTTCTAATGATGTTAGCCAAAAATTAGAAGCCGCATTTTCTGTTTGAAAAAAAAGCGCTCGCAGCCAGGGGCAATACCCTACAAGAATTAACAGGTCTGCAAAAACAATTACTAATAAAGTTCTTTTCGTAATTAAAATATATAAATTAACATAAAGCGCAATGCCTGCAACTGCAATCAGGGCATATATATGGTTATAAGCAGAAAGAAGAAAAGCAGCAGCAAATAAAGCACCATTTAAAAAAGATGTGTTCACTGTTAATCTATATCCCAAAAGGAAGGCATAGCGTAACCCAAAAAACACTCCATGAATAGCAACGCTGTTGTGTGCTAAAATAGTACACCATAGGTATATTGGCAAATGACAGCACATATACATAAGCCACTTTTTCTCCAAAATCTGTTTTTATCAGAGTGCATCCCAACAATAGGGCAAACAGAAATCCCATAGACGAAAATAATTTTGTGGCGATAAGAGAATATCCAAAAACGCTGCAAAATAATTTTAGGCAAAGGAAATACAGTGGCGGATGCATATCATCCTTGAGAATAGATATAATGTCTAAATAGTCATGTCGTATCAGAGCCAGCGTATAGCTTTCATCGAACCAAATGCTTTTGCTGAATATTAAACCAACGGATAGAAGAAAAAGCAAGCAGGTCAGGACATATAACCATTTGATTTTTTTGCTCATATTTCCCTCCCCATTTAAAAATATACTTTTGTTAAAAATGGGGGGGGCGATCTGCAAACCCGTAAATAGCGGCTGCACTTCACCCCCCGTAATCCATTTACTTCTGTCCAGATTGTCCATCAGCTATCATGACCTTTCCGTCCTCAATCCGTATCTGCTTCCCCGCCGTCTTTGCCACAGTCGGATCATGTGTCACGAGCAGTATCGTCCTTCCCTCGCTGTTGATCTC
>CANPZR010000190.1 GCA_947589175.1 uncultured Lachnospiraceae bacterium
TTGATGCAAAACACCTTTTTCGAGATGCGTGCATGGCAGAACTGCCGAACCTCGCCGGGGAAGTGACCGCCCTCATCGACAAAGCTCATGCTGATTTTGAGTCCGAGTCCGTCCTTAAAATGTAGAACTCTGTCGAAAACCATCATATCCAGGCTGGCCCAAGTGGCGGGGTCGTCTGGGCGACCCATGATGATGCCTTTTTCAATACCCCAGGTCTCTCCAAAGTGACCGTGGCCCACAATCTCATATTCAAACCGGTCATCCTGTGTATCTACGCCGGCGGTGAGGACAAGGACGCCTTCCGGAATCTCCGCGTCATATTTCTCCCTCCGCCCCATGAGTGTGTCCGGATCCTGAGTGTCCCCGCGGTCCTCCCAGAGCTGTCCGAAGCAAGTGTTATAGACCACCTGCAGTTTCTGTGTATCTCCCAGAGCGTTCTGATACTTCAGACAGATACTCTCCCAGCTGGCCCAGGGGCTGACAAAGGCGTTGAGCCAGAAACTGCGCTCGCCGTTGGCATAGGCGGCGGGGTTGTCCGCCTCCCAGCGCGCGGGTTGCTTCTTCATAGTAGCCTCATCGGACACACAGGCGCAGCCGGGACAAAACCAGAGGACATTGCTCACCGTATATGTGCGCTCATGATTGACCACGGTTTCCTGGGCCTCATAGCGGATGTTCTTCCACTGTATCTCATGGAACTCGCCACAGTGTGGGCACTGAGACTTCCACCGTTCCATGGTTCCCTTGGAGAAACTCTTGGCGATAGCGCTCTGCCCCCGGATGGTAGGGGTGCTGACCTCCAGATTAGCGAGATCTTCCGCCTTACAAAAGCCGGGTGTTTCTTCAATTTTTGGCTTTTTTGCGGTAGACATTCTCAAAGTCCTCCCAAAAACAGGCATAAAAATAACGCCCCAGAAACGAAAGTTACCGAAAAAAATTTTTCGGTGACTACGCGCGTTTCGGGCGTTTTCCCCCCCGCTCCCCCTGGGGAGCGGCTCACAGTACCTTGGCTTGCGTCCAAGCGCAGGCAGGCGGCCCTTCAACAGCCGCCCGCCTGCGTATTCTTTTAATTGATTTCTACCAAGAGCACATCGTCTGTCAGCCGATCCTCGCTGTCGCGGAGCTGGAAGCGGCATTGTTTCGAGCCGATGCGCTCGTGGAGCTTTCGTGCTTCTCTTGTGATCCAGTCCACCATCCACTTGGGTTGCAGCTTGAGCAGTTCGCGCTTGGTGACCTTTTCTCCGTTCAAATAGAAAAACATTCTGGTTTGTCCTCCTTTGGGCTTATGGTCTGTCCTTTCGGTGTACACATATTCGCTCTAAAGGATGGATATATCAAGCTATTTTCGCTCATAAACTGCACAAATTATGTGACTTGGGTTTGTGTAGTTTACTGCGGATGACAGCGGTGGATGATTTCCAGTATTCTCTCCTGCTCATCCTCGCCAATGCCCATGTCGGCCAGGGCCTCCCTTGTGCCGCAGTCAGGGCATATGAGCGTGGTGTTGTCAGCGCGAGACGTGGCCGGGACGCCGGTGTATGTCCTGCCGCAGAGCGGGCAAGTTGCGGGTTTCACTTTCTTGCTGTCCATAAAATTCCCTCCTGTTTGGTGTCATCGTAAGCCTTCAGCAGAATCTGCGGGTCAAACCCGAAGCTCCTGTACCCATGAGTGCAGGTCATGAAGTAAGAGTTGCTCGGTAAGCCGAGGGGCCTGTCCGCATACATGACGTAGGCGAAAGCGTCCAGCGTTCTCACTTCGCCGGTTTCGATATCCGTGACCGGAAGTCTCATGTCGGT
The DNA here is from genome assembly GCA_947589175.1 of uncultured Lachnospiraceae bacterium. Lineage (GTDB taxonomy): Bacteria > Bacillota > Clostridia > Lachnospirales > Lachnospiraceae > Eubacterium_F. The sequence continues at coordinate 1,797 of CANPZR010000190.1, forward strand.
TTTGTAATAAAACACCGGGTATCCTTCGTAGCGGTCCAAGCTCCGAACATGGGCCTTTGTGACCAGCCACACGGCAACCGGCACCTTGCCGCCCTCAAACGGCTCGATGGTCAAGTAGGCGCCGGTCCTGCTCCCTCTGAACAAAAGGCGGTAGTCCTCAATGACCGAGGTTCCGACAATGGCTGCCCCAGGGCAGCGAAGCTGCATCTGCGGAATGTTTAAATTGCTCCCGTAGGCGATGTAATATCTGCTCGCCATTCCAATCCGTCCTTTCCGAAGGGCGTTCCCTTCTACTGCCCTAAGCCCGCTCGTGGCGGGCTTTTGGCTTTGGCGGTTCGCCTTGTCAGGCGGCCCTCCCGTTGCGGAAGGCCGCGTTGCCGGCGAGGCGGCGGGTGAGGATGTCCCGCGCGGTGGCGAATTCCTCTCCGATGAAGCCCAAGCGGAGGAGCCAAGTCCTCATCGCGTATTTGGGGTTCTCGGTCTGCTGGGGCTTGGGGCTGGCGCTCTTTTGGCTCTTGGCCATCTGGCTAAGGGCCAGGCAAAGCTGAATGTAGCTCTTGAGCTGTCCGGCGTGGAGGCCGTTCTTCTTGCCGTCCGCCGGCGCGTCGAACTGAAAAAGGCGGAATTCAATCGTGCCCTTTGTGAAGGTGGCATGGAGGTTGAGCATATGGTAGCGGCTGCTGTTGTAATGACTGTCGCGCCCGTAGCCGGCGTTCTGGCTGCTGTACCAAATGTCCGCAAGGTCCGCCATTGTGGTGGGCTTCTGGCTGTTCAGCCGGTCCAGGAAGCGGGGATCAACCGTCCTGCAGTAGTGGCTCATGCGGCCCCGGTCCAGGTCGAGGGCGTCGGCCAGGAGATTTTCGTGGCTGGCCATGATGTTGGCCAGGTTGCGGAGGGTCTGCGGCGTGTGGCCCTTGGCGCCGATGTGGATGTGGACTCCGCAGCCGCGGGTGGCGTCGCTCTTGGCGCCGGCCTTGCGGAGCTTTCTGATTAGGCCCTGCAGGGTGTCCATGTCGCTGTAGGTCAGGATCGGGGTGACCATCTCGCACTTTTCGCTGTCTGGGCCTTCGATGCTGCCGTCCTTCTGAAATTTCCACTCGCGGCCCTGGGAGTCCCAAGCGCTCCAGGCTTTGTAGCCGTTCCGGCAGGCTGTGTCTTGGTAGCGTCCGGTTCCGAAGAACTCGGCAGCAACCTTGGCGGCCTTGTTGCGGGTGATGTTGTTCATCTCAACCTCGACGCCGATGGTCTGCTTTTTCATCTCTGTGACCTGGTTCTTGAGCTTCTCGTTCATGGTGTGTACCTCCGTTTTGTTTTTGGGGTTTTCCCTTTCGGTAGTGTATTAATCACTCTAAACGGCGGTAATATCAAGTTAATTCGAAGCCATAATGTACACAAAGATTTGGGGCTCGTTTTGGTGTATTTACACTGTCTTACTCCCGGTTTTGAAGGCCGAGGAGCCGACCAGATTGCGAAGGAGGATCTTCCTTTCCACTTTGAATTCCGGCCCGATGAAGCCAAGCCGTAGGAGGAAACAGCGGAAGGCGTATTTCTCGCTGTCCACCGCTTTCTCCGTGGCAAGGATGCGCTTCTGCCGCTTGCTCATATCGCATAGGGCGGTGATGAGGTGAGTATAGGCTTTGACCTCATCCGGCCCCGGCAGCTCCGGGAACCAGGGGAAGGACACCTTGTCCTCGCTAATCTCCATCGGCAGGTCGGTGATGCCCAGGGCCTTCTTGATGAGGCTCCCCTTGGCCTCCAGTAGCATGGTGAGGTTGCCCACTGCCACCTGCTCCAAGGGGATTGCCACCGTGAGGCCCGTGGGCGCGTTCTGCGGCGCAGTGTCCGGGGTGGTATCATTTGCCGAGTGCTCCGTCGGGGCGGCCTCCTGGGCCGCGACGTCGGCGGCGTCAGCCTCGCATCCGAGGTTGGAGACCTGGGAGACGAAGCCCTCGTTCACCAGGGCATCGATGAGTCCCTCAATCTCCTCGCTGTCGGCTCGGCTGTCGAAGGAGACCACACCCTCGCGGCTGATGGTGAAGTAGTCAACCATGTAGGCGAAGGTGGGGGCGCCCAGGTACTTGGCGTCCGCTCCCGTGATGTCACTGATGGCTTTGACCAGCCGCTTGCGCTCTGCACCGGTCACGTTGTAGTACAGGTAAAAATCTTTTGTTGTCATGGTGGATTCCTCCTTGCTTTGATTTTGTAGCGACATATTCGCTCTGAAGCAAAACAATAGCAAGTCGTAATTACACCTGACTTTGTAGAATTATCCGGCCCAATTTTGTGTAGCCCACACAATGCCGGCCATGACGAAGAAAACGCAGGGCAAGGCGACACCATTGCCCCACATCTTATACTCCGCTGCGTCCGAGTGCGGATGGCGAAGCCACTTGACGATTTGCCTCTTTGTCTTGGCCTTGGAGGCCGTACTTACGATTTTACGGTGGGTCTCAAATACATCGCACCAAAATGAGATCTCCTGCTCCGAAGGATGTTCTGTACCGAGTCCATCGCACCACCAGTCCGGGAATCCTTGCAGCCTGGCGCATTCTGTGGGGGTCAGCCGTCTCACGGTGAGGTTGCGCCCAACAACCGTGGGATCCTTGTAATCCCGCGCCAGGAGAGTCGGTGCCTGCTCTTCATTGACCTGGGTGTATTCACCCATCGTCACTTTGTAGGCCCTGGGGTCATTTACAATGATCACTCCGCCCTGATTGCCATCCGGCGGGTTGCCGCTGGTATCCAGGGTGCGTGAAGTGTCCGTCTCATAGACGTTCTGCCGGGCGTTTCTGGTTCCTTCCGAAGTGAAGCGGACATCGTAAGTCTTTGGCCCGACCACAAACGGCTGATTATTGCCGCCGGTGCCGTATGTTGCGGACACCGTTGGCGCCGTTTTGAGTGGGCCGGTGTATCTTGAGTCCTGGCTGTGGTTTTCGTATACAGTGGCGGGGACCACGCCGGCGCGGAGCGTTGGCGAGCATTCCTCTCCATATCCGATGGAGCGGCTGGAGGCCGAATGCTCAGTGCAAAACCCCGCCGCCATTACGCATGGTGGATGCCCGTGGCTTTCCGCCCGCAGAGTGCTGGCTACCTCCGTTGATACATCCATGCGGCTCCCGCCCTGATCGTTTAAGCAAATCCCGCCTGCAGCTCCAAGGCCAGATGAAGGATACCTGGCAGCTCTTTGCCACGCGCGGAAGAACGCCGGAGAATACCCAGACAAGCCCTCCGACTCAAAGAGTACCCGTCCGGCACATTGTCCTGCAAAATCTCCGACAAGGTAACAGCGACGCCTTCGCTGGGGGACTCCCCAATGTTGAGCATCGAAAGTGCGGTACGCAACGCTCCATCCGTCTCCCATATACACGTCGGCGTATGGCCAGAGGTTTTTCTCAGGCATAGGCACCTCGGCGGACGGTTCGGCGATCCCGATGACCGCATCGAGGACGGCCTTGAAGTCGGCGCCATCGTTGGAGCTGTATGCCCCGACGACGTTCTCCCAGCAAATCCAGCGTGGATATTGGCCATTGGTGGCACACCTCATTTCTTTGATGATGCGGATCGCCTGATAGAATAGGCTGGACTGTTTTCCCGCAAGCCCTTCCCGGCGCCCTGCGATACTAAGGTTGGTACAGGGGGAGCCGAAAGTAATGATGTCCA
>CANPZR010000191.1 GCA_947589175.1 uncultured Lachnospiraceae bacterium
ATCACAAGAAAAATGGGCGCGATGTCCCGCAGTATGTCAATAATGTCCCCCAGATCCTGATCCTTGAATATGGCCCATACCGTGACGGCTAACAGGGCGATCAGAAAAAGGGCGTTTAAAAGATTCTTCCTCGTTTTGCTGCTCACAGGATTCTCCTTTTATATAGTGTATTTGCGAACGATTACCATATCTGCGCTATTTTCCGGTTTACAAATTCAAAAAAGCGCTGGACCGGCCGGTAAAGCGGCGCGCGGCTGCAGATCAAAAACAAAATCTCCGCCAGGGCGATACCAGCGACGGCGTCCGCTATGTAGTGCTGCTTGGTGAACTGGGTGGACGCCACGACTAACAGGGCGAACACGCAGGAAAAGACCTTGTACCACAGAGGGACCTTATCGCTCTTTCGGATTCCCACAAAGCACAGCCAGCTCACCAGACAGTGGATGGAGGGAAACAGGTTGGTGGGCTGGTCAATTCCGTACAGAAAATGCAGCAGCCAGGAACTGAATCCTTCTCCGGTCACCACCGGACGGACATTGGTGGTGGGAAAACCGATGTAAAACACCGCGCACACCAGCCGCGACAGCATATCCGTGGCGACAAAGCGGAAAAAAAACGCTCTGTTATCCCTGTGTATACGCGCTACCAGTATGTAATTCACAATCCAGAACAGATAACAGCCAAAGTAAATGTACATCCACCCCGGCACCAGAGGCACCGCGCGGTCAAAGGGGGTGGTGAGGTCGTAGTGCTTCCAGTCCGCGCACAGGACCATGGTTCCGCTGTACACCAGCATGTTCAGGGCGAAACAGCTGATCAGGGGAATGATTCCGTACAGGGGAATCACGGGATCTATTTTTTGCTTTAACCAGTTTTTCATAAGCTCTAAAATCCTTACCATGATGTTGGGAGCAACCTGTATCTTACCCCCGGTTCATATAATTCGTGTATACTGTATATAGTTTACAATATTTTTGACGAATTTGCAACTTATGATTGTTTTGACAGAGGGGTTGTGGTAAGATAAAATATATGGCAATACAGGATAGCGGAGGATGAGTATGAGTTTCTTTGATGTATTAAAAGCGATTGTATTTGGAATCGTAGAGGGAATTACCGAGTGGCTGCCCATCAGCAGCACCGGTCATATGATTTTGTTAAATCAGTTCATGACATTTTCAGATCCGGATTTTGAGTCCATGTTCTTAGTAGTAGTGCAGCTGGGGGCGATCCTCGCCGTAGTGCTTCTGTTCTGGGAGCGGATCTGGCCCTTTAATTTTAAGAAAAAGAAAAATAAAGAACCCTTTATCAAGATGGACATTCTTCAGCTGTGGTTCAAGATTCTGGTCTCCTGCGTGCCGGCGGCCATCGTGGGACTTCTGTTCGACGACATTATCGACGAGATGTTCTACAACGCTGTCGTCGTGGCCGGGGCGCTGATTATCTACGGTGTTCTCTTTATCATCGTGGAGAACTGGAACAAGGGAAGGCGCCCGGTGATTACAAACGTGGCGGAGATCGGCTACAACACGGCGATTATCATTGGCATTTTCCAGTTGTTAGCGGCTATCGTGCCTGGAACGTCCCGTTCCGGCGCCACCATCATTGGCGCGCTGCTCATCGGCGTGTCCCGGGGCGTGGCGGCTGAGTACACCTTTTATCTGGCGATTCCGGTCATGTTCGGCGCCAGCCTGCTGAAACTTCTGAAAGGCGGATTCCATTACGGAGCCATGGGAGCCGTGACGCTGGCTACAGGCATGATTGTGGCTTTTGTGGTGTCGCTGTTCGTCATCCGTTTTCTGATGGGATACATAAGAAAGCATGATTTCAAGGTGTTCGGATATTACCGGATCGTGCTGGGAGTGATTGTTCTTTTGTACTTCGTGATATCGGGAGCGGCAGTGGTTTAGATTTTACAGCAGCGGCAGCCCAAAGTAGTGGAGCAGTCCCACATAAATGGCATAGGCGAACTGGTAGGGATCGTCCGCTAGGAGGAGAGCGTCCTCGTAGTTGGTGATGTAGGCCAGTTCAATCAAGACGGCGGGCATGGTAGTCCGCCGTAATACATATAGGGAGGGGCGGACAAAGACGCCGTTATTTTTGGTTCCCAGCTGTTTGACAATCTCGGCGACGATATCCTCTCCCATGTAGTAGGCCTCGGAGCCGTCGCTGTACACATAGGCCTCCGTGCCGTTGATGGCGGGATTTTCATTGGCGTTGGCGTGAATGCAGAGAAAATAGTCGGCGCCCCAGCTGTTGGCCATTTCTACCCGGCGCTTTAAGCTGGTGGTGTTGTCCGTTCCCAGAATCTCCTCCGGGTCGTTCCGGGAGGTGACGGCCTCAAAGCGTGGGTCGCCGTTCAGAATATCGGCCAGATAGGCCCCCACTAAATAGGTGACGTCCTGCTCCCGCAGGCCGAACCCCTCGGCTCCCGCGTTGAAGCCGTAGGGATTGTGCCCCTGGTCAATAAATATGCGGATCGGCATGTTGTGTGATCCTCACTTTTTTTACCTACAATATATGGCAGGCGTTTCAAAAAGTGAACGGAGCCGCGAGCTTTTTTGCTTCCTCGCAGAATATCATCTGGCAGTTTATGGGCTCTTTCCCGCGCTGATCCTGTTTCTCATAAGTCCCATCCGGCATGAGGATGTGGGCTTTTTTTGTGTCCGAGAGCTGGACGTCCAGAATGTGGCGGACCTGGCTCTGCAGCTCCGGATCCTCCACCGGGAACAAAATCTCCACCCGCTTGTCTAAATTCCGGGGCATCCAGTCGGCGCTTCCCATGTAGTATTCCGGGCTGCCGTTGTTCTCAAAATAGTAGATCCTGGAGTGCTCCAAAAAGGTTCCCACAATGGAGCGCACGCGGATGTTCTCGCTCAGCCCCGGCACGCCGGCCCGCAGGCAGCAGATGCCCCGTACAATGAGGTCGATCTGGACGCCCTCGGCGGAGGCGGCATAGAGAGCCTCGATGATCTCCGCGTCGCACAGGGAATTCATCTTGGCGATGATTCGGGCGGATCGTCCGATTGCCGCATTGTGGCGCTCTCTGTCAATCAGGGCGAGAAAATGATTCCTCAGCCACATCGGGGCAAGGGACAGCTTGTTCCAGGCTAGGGGCTCCGAGTAGCCGGAGAGCATATTGAACACGGCGGTGGCGTCCTCGCCGTACTGGGGCTTGCAGGTAAACATCCCCATGTCCGTGTAGAGCTTCGCCGTGGAGTCGTTGTAGTTGCCGGTGCCCAGATGGACGTAGCGGCGTATGCCGTCCTCCTCCCTGCGGACTACCAGCGTGATTTTGCTGTGGGTCTTTAAGCCCACCAGGCCGTATATGACATGGCATCCCGCCTTCTCCAGCATGCGCGCCCAGACAATATTATTTTCCTCGTCAAAGCGCGCTTTGAGTTCTACGAGCACCGAGACCTGCTTGCCGTTCTCCGCCGCCTCCGCGAGCGAAGCGATAATGGGAGAGTGGCGGCTCACCCGGTACAAGGTCTGCTTGATGGCCAGCACCTCCGGATCCCTGGCGGCTGTTTTCACAAAATCTACCACCGGGTCGAAGGATTCGTAGGGGTGGTGCAGCAGGATGTCTCTCTCCCGGATCTGCTCGAACAGGCCGCGTTCCGGATTTATCATCCGGGGCTGTCTCGGCTTGAAGGGCTTTTCTTTCAGCCGGTCGAAGCCTTCCATGTCGTACACTTTCATGAGAAAGGTCAGATCCAGAGGGCCGCCGATCTTAAAGATGGCGTCCTCCTCCACATTCAGTTCCTTTTTCAAAATCTTTAACAGCCGTTTGTCTGGGTTATCCTCGATTTCCAGGCGGATCGCCTGGCCCCACTGGCGCTTCTTCAACTGCTTTTCAATCTCAATCAGAAGATCCGCCGCCTCATCCTCGTCGATGGTCAGATCGGCGTTGCGCATGACGCGGAACGGAGTAGCGCACAGGACCTTGTAGTTCATGAAAAGTTTCTGGATATTTTTTTCAATAATCTGCTCCAGCAGAATGACGGCGGTGCAGTTCTCATGCTCCGACGGGATGGTGACGACCCGGGGGAGGACGCTGGGAACCTGTACAGTGGCGAAATCAATCGTGTCTTTTTTCTTTTTGTCCATGAGAAGGGCGCCGATGTTCAGGGACTTGTTCCGGATCAGCGGAAAAGGTCTGGAGGAGTCCACGGCCATAGGCGTAAGTACCGGAAAGACCTCCTGCTTGAAATAGGTGTCCACATATTCCGCCTGCTCCGGCGTGAGCTTTTCGTATTCCGTGACAATCTCCAGCCCCGCCTTTTTCAAGGAGGGGAGGAAGGAACGGCCGTATGTGCTGTACTGGACGTCTACGAAATCGTGGCATTTTTTCAGGATGGCGTCCACCTGCTCCTTGGGCGTCATGCCTGCGATGTCCTTCTTGGCGTAGCCTGCGTTGACCTGGTCCATCAGGGAGGCTACCCGGATCATAAAAAATTCATCCAGATTGGAAGCGGTGATGCTAAGGAACTTCAGCCGCTCCATCAGGGGGATGTGGTTGTCTCTGGCCTCGGACAGTACCCGGAAGTTAAAATCCAGCCAGCTCAGCTCCCGGTTTTCAAATTTATCAGATTTACTCATGTTAAACCTCATTTCTTTCCACTTCTTTTTTGTTTTAACACGGGTTGGATGCCGAACACCTCCTGGAAGATATAGGCCTTTCGGTAAAAGAGGCCCCTCTCCAGCGTGATGTCCGCCATCGTGTCCGCCGTGATGGTCAGAACTCCGTCCTTCAGCGTCACGCCCACCGTGTGGATCTTATGGCGGTTGCTCTTATCCAGCACATTGGCGGTGATTAAAATTGCATTTAACTTTACCATCGTGATGTATTCATCCCGGGTAAAATCCTGGGCGAATTGGCTGTAAGGCGGGAAAGTCGATGAATTGTACCGCACTATGTTGGCGACCATAGCCCGCTCCCTGTGAGAGAGGCCGATAATCTCAGTGGACATGATAATGCGGTAGGAGCACTCCCTGGACTGAATCGCGTCGATGTAGAGCCCGCAGCTGTGCAGGATGACGCTGATCTGCAGAAGGAGGCGCTCCCGCTTGCCCAGGCCGTGCAGCTTGCGAATCCGGTCAAAGATCTGCATCGCCAGCTCCTGGACGGTGGACACATGCTCCTCGTCCACCTTGTATTTGCGGGCGATATTCTGGGAAATTGACAGGATATCGCTTGTAAAATCGTGTTTTGACAACAGCTTTACCTTTTTCTCGGCGTATTCCGCCACCATGCTGTCGCACAGGTCGATGGCGGAGAGGTGAAGCCTCTCGCATCCGGTAATCTGGGAAATCTTGCGGCACAGCAGGATAGTCGGGATCATCCGGTTGATGTGGCTGTTGGGAATCCCGAGGGACAGGGCGGTGCGGTTGAGTATCTTGTCGTAAAAGGAGACGTCCGGCTCCGGGTTGTCGGG
>CANPZR010000192.1 GCA_947589175.1 uncultured Lachnospiraceae bacterium
ACTTGATTTCATAAAGAAATTAAGGTATAATTTTGTTATAAAGGAGGTGCTTCACATGCCTGTAATCAAATCAAGCGCTGAACTTAGAAACGACTATAACGGAATCTCAAACTTTTGCCACCAATACTCCGAACCCGTATTTATCACTAAAAACGGAAAGGGAGATCTGGCAGTCATGAGCATTGAAGCCTATGAACAGCTGCTCGGACGGTTCGAACTCTACAATCTGTTGCAGGAAGGTCTGAATGACATTCGATATGAAAACACACGCCCTTTCTCCGAAGCAATGGCTGATATCAGGGAGCGACGAAAAAGATGAACTACGAAATTCACATCACGAAAACTGCTGAAAAAGATATGGAGGCTGCTGCGGATTATATTGAATTTAATCTGCACAATCCGCAGGCTGCAGACCGTCTCCTCGATGAAGCAGAAGAAAAAATTATTAACCTGTCTCAGTTCCCACAGATGTTTTCTCTTGTAGATGATCCTGTGTTGAACTCCTGGGACATTCGTATAGTGCCAGTGAATAATTACCTCATTTTCTACACTTTATCCGAGCCTCAAAAACAGGTTTATATCGTTCGGTTTCTTTATGAGAAAAGAAACTGGGTTCATATTTTAAAGCAGGGTTATTCACTTGAGTAAAAAAATAAGTCTTTTCAAACTTTGTGCAAACGTGTTATACTAAATATTATAAATAAAGTTCTCTACTTTTCACTTCCCCGCCACTGCTTCCGGTAAACAGACGGGCTGACCCCTTCCGCCTTCTTAAAAATCCGGCTCAAATAGTTCATTTCCATCTGCAGATCCTCTGCAATCTCACCCAACGTCCGATCTGTAAAGCGGAGCTGCTGCTTCGCGTATGTAACCCGTGCCTGGAGCAGATATGTTCCAATCGTAGTACCATACCGCTCCTTAAAAATACGGGACAGGTAAAATTTATTGATGAAAAATTTCTCCGCCAGCCCGTCCAGAGAAATCTTGCTACGGAAATTCCGGTCCAGATACTCCTTGATTTCCTGTATGTTCTCAGAAAACAGCGGTTCCTCCTCCCTCTCATCCTTGGCCTCCCAAGCATCTTCCATGAGAAAGATAAAAAAAACCAGACCGTTTCTGGCAGATGCATGAGGATGCAGGGCCTGGAGCGTCCCCGTCTCCTGCAGGTGAAACAGAGAGGAACGGGCAAATAAAGAGGGCGTGTAGAGAATACGGGTGGAGGATACAAGAGAGGAGTCGATGAAAAAATCTGTTTGCATCGGAAAGCCTCCTCTATAGCAAATGCTGATAATTCAACTTATAACATTTCTAAAACCTTCTATCTATTATCATATTATTGATTACCATTTTTTATTTCTATGGTGTTTTCTATCATAATATTTTCATAAAATTCTCTTTATTCTCCCTAGCCGTTGTAGTAGGACGTCCCAGATCCGCCCGGGCTCCCAGCGCGCATTTCACCTCGATCAGACTGAGTGCCTTCCGCTTCTTCGCCAGTTCCAGTTCCCGGTCAAGCCCCGCAAAGTCCACCACCCGAACCGCATACGGATAACCGCAGGCCTCGGCCATCTTTACCAAATCCACCTGTCCCGCGACCGTCGGCATGCCGCCCACCGTCTCGTGAGCCTCATTATTAATCACCACATGAACCAGATTCTCTGGCTTATTCGCTCCAATGACCGCCATCGCTCCCATGTGCATAAGAACCGCCCCGTCCCCGTCGATGCACCACACCTTTTTATCCGGTCTCTGGGCCGCCAAGCTGAAGGCTATGGATGAAGCGTGTCCCATGGAACCCACTGTCAGAAAATCGTATGAATGCCCCTGTCCGTTCTGCTCCCTAATCTCAAAGAGCTCCCGACTGGCCTTCCCCGTCGTGGAAACGATTGGATTGTCCCCAGTAAATTTCACAATATGACGGACAACCTCCTCGCGGCTCATCGTATTGCTGTTCCTATAGGCCGTCTTTCCCTCATATGTCAGCGCGCCCTTCCGGATTACAAAGGCCGCGCTTTTTCCCCTTTTCAAAAGTCCCCGGAAGTGCTCCATCGTTTCCGCCACTTCCTCATCCGTCGTCTCCGGGCCGATTATAGAAGACTGGATATCCATGTCCTCCAGCAGTTTCACCGTGACCTCTCCCTGATAGATGTGCTGTGGCTCGTCATGGACGCCCGGCTCCCCCCGCCAGCCTATGATGAAAATGCAGGGAATCGCATAGACCTTGTCATTCAAAAGGGACGCGACAGGGTTAATGATATTCCCCTCGCCGGAATTTTGCATATACACGACCGGAACTTTTCCGGTCGCCAGATGATAGCCGGCCGCCAGCCCCACGGCGTTCCCCTCATTGGCCGCTATGATATGGTGTTTCGGATCGATTCCGTATGTATCCATCAGATAATCGCACAGGGCTCGGAGCTGGGAATCCGGGACGCCTGCGTAAAAATCCGTGTCCAGTATTTTAGTCAGTGCTTTTACTTTCATAATGTACCTCTTTAAATCTCATCAATGAGCGAAATAATCTCCTTTATCGGCATCAGCCTGCTGTCCACCTCTTTGGCGCGGTGATACTGGAGAATGTCCTTTGCCGTCTGCTCCATGGCAGGGAATGCGCTCCTCGTCAGCTGGTTCGCGTAGATCACTATATTGACGCCGTGCGCGGCGAGCTCGTCCTCAGTTATAATGTTGAAAGAAGATGGCACAACCACTATAGGAGTATGCTTATCCTTCTCGCGGAACCTGTCACAAAATTCAAGAATCTCAGCCGGATCTTTCTTCCTGCTGTGGATCATAATGCCGTCCGCGCCTGCCTCCACAAAAGCAGACGCCCTGGCAAGCGCATCATCCATTCCCTTTTCAAGAATCAGGCTTTCGATCCTCGCTATAATCATGAAATCATCCGTGAGCTGCGCCCTTTTCCCCGCGGCAATCTTCCCGCTGAACTCCTCAATCGAGGCCTGGATCTGTTCTACTTCCGTGCCAAAAAGGCTGTTTTTCTTAAGTCCCTTCTTATCCTCGATAATGACCGCGGAAACCCCCATTCTTTCAAGCGTCCGGATATTGTAGACAAAATGCTCGGTCAGCCCGCCCGTGTCACCGTCCAGTATGATCGGCTTGGTCGTGACCTCCATTATATCGTCAATCGTGCGGAGCCTTGACGACATATCCACAAGCTCGATATCCGGCTTGCCCTTGGCCGTCGAGTCACACAGGGAGCTTACCCACATCGCGTCAAACTGGTCCAGCTTCCCGTTTTCCTCAACGACCGTCGTCTTTTCAGCAATAAGACCCGTCAGACCGCTGTGCGCCTCAATTACTTTCACGATTGGACACATGTCTATGAGCTGCCTCAAACGCCTGCGGCGGTATTCCGGCATGGCAAGCTTTTCAGCAAGTTGGGAGTCCACCTTTTTGACCTTCTCATTATATGTATATCCGACTTCTATCAGTTCGCCGCCGTATTCAGAAAGAAGCTCCAGGACATTCTGGCGTATGGCCGACATGGCACCTTCCTTCCAGTTGTCACCATGAATTACATAGTCGGGCCTGTACTTTTTAATTACGCCATCGTAGAGCATATCCTCCTGAACAACGACATCCTCGACGCCGTCAAGGCTTTTATAAAGCCCGATTCTTTCTTCAAGAGGCACCGTGGGAAACCGGTTGTAACGAATCAGCGCCTCGTCCGTCAGTGCGCCTACTACGACTTTGCCGTACTTGTGCGCCTGCTCGATTATGTTTAAATGCCCCTCGTGGATAACATCCGTGCAAAAACATGTATAAACAGTTTTCATTTATATGCCTTCCTTTCTGTCAATGTCCCATAAAATAAATGCCAGATCAGTTAAGACTTGTCTGGGGCGTGATGATTTTATCAATAATAAATCGGGCCACAGTTTCAATTTCCGAATGATCCACACATTTCGGAAGCGCTTCCCCAAACGCCCTTATACCCCTTTCAATCAGCTCATCCGTATAAAAAAGTTTGCCGTCCCTGACGTCTTCCACTCCGTCAAGGTACATCGACTTCCTATTAGCGTTATTCATTTCTTCGAAGCTGAAAACAGAATCATCAATCCATGCATCTATTTCATCGTTTCTGTACCCGATGCGCACAGGATAGCCGCCTATATTGCCAAATGCTCCGGGCGAGAAAATCAGCCGGTCTCCTTTTGAACGCATGGCCTCTATCACCGCAGTAATTATCTGATAATTGCTGGAAGCATTCATCATATTCCTTTGGGCGTCCACGGGCATGGGAATTGCGCAGGAAGCGAATATCTTATCGTGCGGAAGCTGTTTTTCCTCGCCATTATAATAAATCTTCAGCGGGAGATCGACTCCCTCCGTGTGACCCTCTTTGCTTATGCATACATCGTGAAAATGACCTGCGGCAAACATGATCTCAACATTCCAGAAATCATCTATGCCGAGCAAATCTGCAGCCGCAAATTTCATACGCGGAATAAGATGATTAAGATTTCCCGATCCGAAATCAGGATATGCCTTTCCCGCGCTTTTTAGCCACGGAATCACCGCGTCTGAATAGGATGTATTTATCACGATTGCATCTGTATCAGAGCGGTCACAGGCATCCATTATATTTTTGGTAAAGCGGATCGCCAGCGGCGTCCAGATCCCATACGCCCTTACATTCTTCCAGCTGATGCTCCCGTATTTGAGGCCGGGGTATGCGCGGCTGGAATTGACAATAAAATCGGGATTATGTTTTTTAAGGACTTCTTCTATCGCCTCAATATCATTCAGATCAACTCCTGCCTCAATAGTTATGTGCGTCTTGTTAAGATTTCGTATCAATGCGGCAATGCGAACAATATTTACATTCTGCTCCATCTTTTCAAAGTTTCTCCCGACAACAACAATATTTATAGCCGGATCATTCAAAGACACAAGATAATCAAGTAAATATGTTCCGACACTTCCGAGCCCGATAATCATTACCGTTATTTTGCCTGAATTAACATGCTGTTCTAAGGTTTTCAGTCTTTCTTTAATAGGCTTCATTTGGCTTCCTCCCATCGATTTTTTATTTTTACATAATCCTCACGCGTGTTACAGTTTGTCCATTTTTGCAGCTTAATAATATCAATACTTTCAGGCGAAATACCGTCCAAATATTTCTGAATAATGCTGAGGTTTGTTCCGCCCTTATCCGTTATAAAAAATTCTTCATTAGCTTTTTTCAGCATATCCATGTCATTAAATTTCCAGAGCTGACCAGAGTTCATAATCTTAGAAAACGGTTCTGTGATGTGCAGCAGCCCGTGCTGGCTGTTAAAGGCATATCTGTATCTGCCAGCCGAATCTTCGTAAAAGACAACCGATTTACTTGCTT
>CANPZR010000193.1 GCA_947589175.1 uncultured Lachnospiraceae bacterium
GACGATTACAAGCAGATTGAGATCTGGCACGGCGGGAAGGAGTACTCGGCGTTCGTGAACAAAAAGGGAAAGGCGTCGATTAAGGAGCGAAACGGGAGAGCCGTCCCTCTGGCGAATCTGTCCCACAACCGCAAAAAGCGGTATATTCTGCCGGAGAACGAGCCGGTTCCCTTTCTGGTGGAGTTAGGCGTGCAGTCACAGAGCGGAAAAGTTCTCGACAAAAAGCAGAAAAAATTCCGCCAGATTAATCGCTTTCTGGAATTTATACGGGACGTTCTGCCAAAGCTTCCGCGGGACGAGCGGCTTACGATTCTGGATTTCGGATGCGGGAAGTCCTACCTGACCTTTGCCGTGTATTATTATCTGAAAATACAGATGGGCTACGACGTCCGTATGATCGGCCTTGACCTGAAAAAAGACGTCATCCGCCACTGCAACGAGCTCGCGAAAAAGCTCGGCTACGAGGACCTTGCCTTTTATGAGGGAGACATAAGCTCCTTTGAGGGGGTGGACCGGGTGGACATGGTCATGACGCTCCACGCCTGCGACACGGCGACGGATTACGCGCTGCACAAGGCGGTGCGGTGGGGAGCCCGCGTGATTCTGTCCGTGCCCTGCTGCCAGCACGAAATGAATCAGAAGATTCAAAGTAACCTCTTGCAACCAGTATTAAAATACGGTATAGTAAAAGAGCGTATAGCATCGCTTTTGACGGACAGACTTCGCGCCAGCCTGTTGGAGCAGGAGGGGTACGACGTGCAGATTCTGGAGTTTATCGATATGGAGCACACGCCCAAGAACCTTCTGATCCGGGCTGTCCGCACGGAGGGACGGCGTCCTGCGGAGGATGCGAGGGAGTCCTATGAAAGACTGTGCGATGAGATGTGCCTGCACGGCACGTTAGAATATCTCTTGCGAGAGAATAAAGGGGAATGATGGATGAAAGTCAAGTCAAAACCGCTGCTTTTAGCAGTTGATACCACCCGGACCACGCTCCGCTATATCGAGAGCATACTAGGGGACAGCTATTATGTCAGCACGGCCCAGAGCGGCATGGAGGCGTTGGACGCCGCCAAGGCGGAGCTCCCGGACCTGATTATGATGAATGTCAATATGTCCGGGATGAACGGCTTCGAGGTGCTGGAATACCTCAAAGAGGATGAGGAGACGAAGGATATTCCGGTCGTTCTCGTGGTGGATGAAAAGAACAACGAAATCGAGCTGAGGGGACTCCAGGCGGGCGCTATGGATTTTATTACCATGCCCTTTGACCCGGAGATTATGAAGACGAGGCTCGGCCATGTTCTGGAGCTTGCCACTATGCGCCACAGGCTGGAGGACGAGATTGAGAAGCAGCAGCAGAAAATCAGCAATATGTCCATTCAGTCCATGATGACGATCGCGCAGACGGTGGACGCCAAGGACCGGTACGCCAAGGGACACTCCGTCCGCGTGGCGCTGTACAGCAAGGCCATCGCGAAGGCTATGGGGTGGAGCGACGAGGACATCGACAATCTGTACTACACGGCGCTTCTCCACGATATCGGCAAAATCGCCATTGAGGACAGCATACTGAATAAGGCGGGGGCTTTGACAGAGGAAGAATTTGAAAATGTAAAGCGGCACATTTATGTGGGCGCCGAGATTGTCAAGAACACCAATTTTATTCCGGGCGTGATCGACGGGGTGTACTATCACCACGAGCGGTACGACGGGACCGGATATGTGGGCATCGAGGGGGAGAAGATTCCCAAGACGGCGCGGATTATCGCCGTGGCGGACGCCTATGAGGCTATGAACGCGGACCGCTCCTTCCGCAGAAAGTACACGAAGGAAAAGGCGATGGAGGAGCTGGTGATCAACCGGGGGACGCAGTTCGACCCGGAGGTCGTGGACGTGTTCATGAAGCTCTTGGAGGAGGGCTTTGAGCTCGATGAGTCGGCGGTGGAAAAGGTGTTAGTGGAAAGCGAAAACGAGGGAGAGGCGGGAGCCCTTCTCCGCCAGGTGTTCAACGAATCCGCCAAGGAGGCGCAGAACGAGCTGGAGAAGGATTCCCTCACGGGATTTTTGAACCGCCGTTATTTTGAGGAGAAAATCAACAATTACATGCTAAAGCCGAAGGCGTCCGGCGCGTTTTTCATGATGGATCTGGACAATTTCAAGGCGGTCAACGATACATACGGGCACGCGGCGGGGGACAACCTGATTCTCGCCTTTGCCGAGGTGCTTCGGAAAAATGTCCGCGAGCGGGATTATGTGTGCCGCATCGGCGGGGATGAGTTTGCCATTTTCTACCCGGAGATGGACAGGGAACACGTGATCCGGGACCGCGCGGAGAACATCATCGAGATGTTCAAGCAGGAAAAAATTGCGATGGGATACCGCAACTGCTCCGTATCCATCGGAATTATGACGAAGCTGCCGAATAATGAGTACATGGATTGCAACGAGCTGTATCAGGCCGCGGACAAGGCACTCTATCATGTGAAGAACAATGGCAAGGACGATTATCATTTTTATTCCTTTATGCCGCACGACGAGCAGGCGTCCGATCTGATTCAGAAGCCGCTCGACTTAAAGCAGCTGATGCATCAGATCGCGGAGCGGAAGTACCACCAGGGAGCGTATTCCGTGGAGTACGACCGATTTTCCTATATCTATCAGTTTATCGCCCGCAACGTGGAGCGCAGCAAGCAACAGGTGCAGATTATCCTGTTCACGATGGTGAGCGAGGATGAGAGCAATCGGAATAAGCTGGAGGATTCCCTGATGCTCCTGGAGACGGCGATTGTGCGCTCGCTGCGGAGAGGCGACGTCACGACGCAGTTCAGCCCCACCCAGCAGATTGTGATTCTGATGGGGACTAACCCGGAGAACGGACGGCTCGTCGCGGAGCGCATCGCCCAGAAATATAGGGATCTGGCGGGGAAGAACGCCCTGCGGGTGGTCTACGATCTGCGCGAGGTGCCGATGGATGAGAAGAAGGCTTAGGGGATGGGGAAGGTCTGCTTGGTTTCGGTCAGAGACTGTATCTGGTAATAAAAAAACGTTCTTGTGCGTGGAAAAGTCAGCCTGGTTTCAGCCAACTACCGCGTCTGGTAATAAAAAAACCGTTCTTACACGGAGAAAAAGTGCCGAATATGCTATTCGCCACTTTAACCATGCAGAACGGTTTTTTTTATATAACAGAGGCAAATGGGATGACTGTTCACAGGGTTACATGATTTCCAAGTCCTGAGCTCGCCGCGCAAAAACGCTGGGATGACTGTTCACAAGGCTACATGACCGTTCACAGGGTTTGAGGGCATGGGGAATTACCGGGATGCAGTTGATTTCTGATTATACTTCCTTATAGTGGCTTTATCGTTATGAAAATTCTTATTGCACAATTCGGAAACAAAAAGTATAATAAATATGAAAAATGTCTAAAAAAATGTGAGGGGAGAGTGAAGAAAATGAGAACTAAAAAGCTGTTGGCATTGCTGCTTGTTGTTTCTGTTGTGTTCGGAAATGTCGCGGGAGGCGGGAACCGGATTTTCGCGAAGGAGGAGGGGTGGGACGAGATACTGGGAGAGGATTTGCCAGAGGAAATTTTAGATGACGATGTGATTATTGAGGAGGACGAAGATTACGAAAATTACGCAAGTATGGGATTTGATGAAACGGGTGCATATGACGTGGTGAACGAGACAGAAATTCAATACGATGTAAGCGAGGAAGAACTGGAAAATGCGCTGTACGAGCTTGAAAAAAAAGAAATCAGCATTGAGTACTCTGTGACAGCGAAATGGGACAGGCATTATAATGTAAATGTTACATTGAGGAGCATTTTCGGATTATATATTCAGAACTGGGAAATAAAGCTTCCTTTTCCGGATGAAATTGAGAACATCTGGAATGCCCGGATTACGGGACATGTTAATGGAATATATTACATAAAAAACGCTGGCTGGAATAAAGACATTGAGGAGAATGGTTCGGTTACATTTGGTATGACGGTTGCCTGCGATGACAGCGAAAAGGTCAATATTCCTGAGCGGTGCGGAACCACCAAGGAGTGCGAAGAAGTAGAAACAGAGTATGATTTGGACTACAAGGAGTATAGCCGATGGGACAATATGGTGATCGGTGAGATAACCATTTTTAATCGTTGTGACCGGGAAATTGAGGACTGGAAGCTGGAACTGGAGACGGATTTGGTATTTAAGGAAGTATGGGATGCGGAAATAGAAGAGACGGATGACTACTACTGCTATCTGGATAATAAAGGAGATAATGCAAATATTCCGCCTAATGGCTCCGTAACATTCGGATTCATCGCCGAGTGCGGAGAAGAATCCGAAATATCGGAATATTATCTTTATGAGATGGCAAATCCCATTGACGAGGAGAGCTGGATCATATACGAGCTGGAGAGCGGGGAAATGCGTGATGATGAGGATTTTAATACAAAAGAAGAATATGCCGCTTATCAGATTGTGAGGAGTTATTATATAACAAAATTGAATAAAGAGAAGCTGCTCTCTCTAATGATAAAAAGATATTCTGTGTTTGGACAGTTATTGGAACCTATACAGGACAAAGAGATGAAAAGACAGGTCAGTTGAAAGAAATCGCGGGGGCGATGCCGATTTTCGCGTATGTTTTTTTATCGCGCATGTATTTATCTGCCTTATTTCTGACATCAAAAAACCATAGACGAACTTATAGAGATATGATACAATGACGAGGAAAGTGACGATGGCGCTTGCGCCAAGCGGCATTTGACGAGCATCCTCATCGAGACGGTAGTCGAGATGATATAATATAACGCAATTTACATAGGGGGCGAGTTATGGGAGATACAACGGACAAGATTCATTACCATCCGGGATTTTACGGAGCAACCGAGCTGGAGTTTCGATTTGAAAGGGCGGAGCTTAATTTTACTATTGAGTACACTCTGTTCAAGGAACCTACGCGCATTGATATGCTGGTGGTCACGAAGGAGCAGGGCGCTCTGCTGGACAATGAGGTCGGCAGGATTTTCAAGCAATACAACATCTTGGAGTACAAAAGTCCGAATCAGGAGCTGTCGATTGATGATTTTTTCAAGGTGTGCGGATACGGCTGCATGTATAAGGCGCAGGGGGAAAATGTAAATCAGATACCTGAGGATCAGATTACGGTTTCTCTGTTCCGTGACACATATCCCAGGGAACTGTTCAAGGCCCTGGAGGAGTCCGGGCGCACTATTGAACAGCCCTATCCGGGGATTTATTACATAAAGGGCAGGTTAATGTTTGACACGCAGATTGTTGTCATGAAACAGCTTGAGGCAGATA
>CANPZR010000194.1 GCA_947589175.1 uncultured Lachnospiraceae bacterium
AAGTTAGAGGGAGTTAAATGTAAGAAGCTTTTCTTTTTGACAGATGCCATGAAGCATCTGCTTACACGGGAATTTTTGGGGCAATATTTGCGGAAGCATGGCTATGAACCCGGATTTTTACCGTTTACAAAGGAGAACCGTGCAGTGAAGGAAGGGTATAGGAACCGGGCAAAAATGTACCGGGTGATGTGTCTTCAGGATGCCGCCCTGTCTCAGAAAATAGAACCATATGACTGGATAGAAAATCTGCAGGTGGGGGCGGCGCTGACCGAAAAGCGGATTGCCGGCTTATGTGATGACAAGGGGGCTAATATTTCGGAAAAGAATCCTTATTATAATGAGCTGACAGGGCTGTATTGGGTGTGGAAAAATACAGAGGTTCCATATTCCGGTATCTGCCATTATAGACGGCAGTTTGAGTCAGACATTGTGCTCAGGCCGATTCTGGAAGATGCGGCGGATGTGGTGCTCCCGCTCCCTTTTGTGGTCGGGAGCAGTCTGGAAGAATATTACCAATACTGGGGCGAAAAGGCATACTATGCGGAAATGCTCCGCGTGATCCGGGAAAAGTTTCCGGATTATTGGGAGTGTGCCAATTGGTGCAGGACTCACATACTGTTTATACCGAATAACATCTGCATTGCCAAAAGGGAGATATTAGAAGAGTATTGCAGCTTTCTGTTTAGTGTGATTGATGAAGTGGAGGATAGAATGAGCCGCCGCAATGGGAAAAAACAGTCCCGCTGCTGGCTCTCGGAGCATGTTTCAACGATTTATTTTGTGAAACATTTGAGGGACTATCGGACTGTATTTGCAAATCTGAAACGGTATTGGTAAAACTATTGGAATCTGCTAGGGAGGACGCAGCATGGAGGAATTAGTAAGCATTATCGTGCCCGTGTATAATGCGGAGAAGTATCTGGACCGATGTCTGGAAAGCATACTGGGACAATCCTATAAAAATATTGAGCTGATTGTAGTGGATGACGGCTCTACTGACCAGTCAAGGTATGTGTGTGAAAGATATGCGAGGTGTGACAGCAGAGTCAAATTGATATTTCAGGAAAAGAAGGGAGTTCTTGTTGCAAGACTGCGGGGGCTCGCTGAGGCAAACGGCGTTTTTATCGGCTGGACAGACGCGGATGACTGGCTGGAACCTGCTTATATAGAAAAACTTATGCTCCTGCAGCGTGATTCGGAGGCAGATATCGTCGCGGTTGCTCATTTCCTGGATATAGGGGACGACCACACGGTTGTAAAAAACGGAATAAAAGCGGGTACATATCCCTGCAGGGATATATTCGGGAGAATGCTGTGTACGGGGAGTTTTTTTGAGTATGGAATTACGCCGCACTTGGTTTCTAAGCTGTTTAAGGCGGAGACATTGAAGAAGATTACGGAGATAGACAGCAGGATCATAGCGGGAGATGACGCGGCGGTTCTGTATCCCGCCATAGCAGAGGCAGATACTATCTGTATTTCTGAAATGAGCGGCTATCATTATGTGCAGCACGCAAGTTCCATAACAAAAAACGCGTACACCAGAGAAGTGGAACGGATAGAAGTTCTGATTGAATATTTAACAGGGCAGTTTGCAAGAAAGCATATAGCTGACATCATGCAAAAGCAGCTATTAGCTTACAGGAATTATTTGCTGGCATTGAGACAGATTGAATATTTTGATAAGAACAAAGAGGATGACATTATTTTAAGCCCGTATGGCGGGGTACATAAGGGAGAAAGGATAGTTATATATGGCGCGGGCGTGCTGGGACAGAAGATATACAGGTATTTAAAAAAAGTGGACGAGCATATGATTGCTGCCTGGGTGGATAAAAATTATGCTGTATATAGCGGGAGGGGGCTTGCGGTTGCTTCTCCAGAAGTCATACAGGACATGCTTTCGAAGATTGATCATATAATTATAGCGAATATAACGGAGAGAATCGCGGAATCCATAAGGAACTATCTGTTGGAAATGAATGTTCCGGGAGAAAAAATACGGTGGTTTACATATGATTTTAGAGAACCATAGTAGGAGACGAAATGGATTGGATAATCCGTAGAATCCCTTCCACATTAGCAGCTTGTGTTCTTCTCGTTTTCTCGTCAGGAGCAAGCA
This sequence comes from uncultured Lachnospiraceae bacterium, assembly GCA_947589175.1. Classification (GTDB taxonomy): domain Bacteria; phylum Bacillota; class Clostridia; order Lachnospirales; family Lachnospiraceae; genus Eubacterium_F. The sequence continues at coordinate 2,123 of CANPZR010000194.1, forward strand.
TTTGAAGGGGCTGCCGCTTCACGAATTCCCATTCGTTAAAGCGACAGCCCCACTTGTGCTAGACAACAATTGACAGCCGGACTGTGGGAAGAGTATAATGAGGTTATACAAATTGTGAGTGTAGTTTTTTGCATGTGAAATGTTATAACTACGAGATTGGGAAAGCACAGAGGGAGGATGTGGATGGGAGAAAACATTCAAGACAAGGAGCAGAGTAAGAGCGTGTCCGGCAGTATGGCTGTGCTCCACACCCTTCAGACCACAGAGGGGATGGAGGGACTGGACCAGGCCAGCAAGGAGCTGTATAAGCATAAGGAAGTGCTGGCAATTATATTAAAGGGCGTGGTGAGGGAGTACGAATCCTACAGCTATTCGGAAATCATGGATTTTATTGAGGCAGATTCCATTACTGATTCCGAGTTTGTGTCACCGGGACACAGTGACATAGACAACCGTATTATGGGAAGATGATAATGAAATAAATTTCATATAGAATTTATAGCTCTGCGGGAGAAGCTTTCCCAGTTTGATGCCAAGTTCCGGGCATTGAACCCGGAGCTGTCAGGGAAGGACATCACTGTGAACCTGCATATAGATATTGAGCCTCAGAAGGAATATAAGCCGGGATATCCGATTGAAAAAAGGGGAATTTATTATCTGGCGCGGGAGCTGTCGTCCCAGTTATCGTTAGTGACGGAAGATACGGATTATCGCAGCCTGGAAAAATGCTACTCCATCTGAATCTGCAGGGATGTTGTGCCCCAAGATGAGCGGTTCAGCATTTCCGTCATCGAGATGAGCAACACGCAGAATTATGGGAAATGCCATCCTAAAAAGAAAGACTATGATTTGCTGACGCTGGTAATCATCCGGCTGGGAGACCAGATATTTCGCAAGATGGAAGTCGAAGAGAAAGAAAAGGCAGGAGAGTATGCGGACAAGAATGGGATGCTGGAATTTTTGAACGCTATCATGTATCCGCACAAGGACAACTTTTTGGAAACAGTAAAAAAGTACATAGATTTTTCGGAGAATAAAGAGCTCTGGAGGGAGGTAGACTATATGAACGGTTTGGGAATGAGAATTGGGGAAGAGTGCTGGGAGGCTGGTGCAGCAGAAAAAGAGAAGAGTATTGCATTTCGCATGTTTGCCAAGAACAATCCGTTGGAGAATGTCAGTGATACTATGGGCATATCTTTGGATCGCACGATGGAGCTCCACCATGAGTACGAGTGCAAGGTGCATGAGGAGTCAAAATACGGCGAGAAATAGTTTTACGATACCACCCCTGCTAGTGAAATCCCCCACCAGTTCCCCTAGCAATCCCCCGTTTCATATTCGTTGCGGTTTTCAGCCAGGGAACGTATGGAGGGATGTTCTCCGATTCCCAGAAGATATTTTCCATGCAGGAGCTTAATAGTAAGGGTTTCTCAATTTCTGATTCCAATATGTAAATCTTTTAATGAGGCCAGGGAAGATCTGGCATGATAACAAGGTTCACAGCGTTAAGAACCGCATTGTCAGCATCATCCAGTCCTACATCCGCCTGATTGTCCGGGACGAGTTTTATCATTAGAAACCAGCGAATGACGGGAACGGATAAATTTAGATGCAAAAATCCCTTTTCAGAATGAACACAAAGGTGATATAATGGCATCACCAGCTTGATTTGAGGTGAGAGCGATGTTTATATTGCTGACGGGAGGGAGCGGAAGCGGGAAGTCCGCCTGCGCGGAGGACTACGCGCTGCGGCTATCCGGCGGCAAAAAGCGGTATTATATTGCCACGATGCAGATTTACGATGAAGAAGGGGCGGAGCGGGTGAGAAGGCACCGGGAGCAACGGGCGGACAAGGGATTTGTCACAATCGAGCAGCCGGTTTCTGTCGCGAAGGCATTAAAAAAGATGAATCTGTCAGAAGAAAAATCCTGCACGGGCACGGCGCTTTTGGAGTGCGTGTCCAACCTGGTGGCCAACGAGATGTTTTCCGAGGACGGAATCCGATTTCCAGAGGAAGTCCGGAACAAGGTGATGGGGGATATCCGGCGTCTGGGGGAAAATCTGGAGAATCTAATCATTGTGACTAATAACGTGTTTGAGGCGGGATGTGACTGGGAAGATGATACCCGCGAGTACATGTCGGCGCTGGGAGAGATCAATCGGGAGCTAGCGTCCATGGCGGATGAAGTGGCGGAAGTCGTGGTCGGGATACCGGTCTGGAGAAAAAAGAGGGGCAATGAGATATGCGTTTGATACGATCTTTTATACAGGCGTTTTCTATGTATTCACAGATTCCCATGCCCCGGATTCAGTGGCGGGAGGAGGATACGGAGTATGCGCTGTGTTTTTTTCCTCTGGTGGGAGCGGTGATTGGCGGGCTGCTCTGCCTCTGGCACGCGGTCTGTGCACGGCTGGGAATTGGAATTTTGTGCTATACATTGGTGGGAGGGGCTATTCCCCTGCTCGTGACAGGGGGATTTCATGTGGACGGCTTTATGGACTCGGTGGACGCCTTCCGCTCGTATCAGCCCAGGGAGAAAAAGCGCGCTATCATGAAAGACGTCCATGTAGGCGCTTTTTCTGTGATTGAACTGGCAGTGTTCGGGCTCTTGTATCTGGGCGCTTTTTCCGAGATTCGTGGGGGACGGGGCCTGCAGGTATTTGCCGCCGGATTTTTTTTGTCTCGGTGTCTCAGCGGAATCAGCGTGCTGACATTTTCATTAGCCCCTTTGGGGATAATGTCTCAAAATGAGATAATGCCCGAAAACGGGACAATGCCCAAAAACGAGACTTCTCTGAACACATTAAAAAAGGGAAACAAAAAAATCACCCTCACAGCGCTAATTGCGGAGGCGTTTTTCTGCATCGCGTTTATGCTTATCCGGTCGTGGCGCGCCGGGCTTGCGGTGACGGCGGCGGCCCTGTGCGTATTCGTCTATTATTATTTTCACACGAAAAAAGAAATCGGCGGAATTACAGGAGACACGGCGGGGTATTTTGTGGTATTATGTGAGGGAGGCATGGCGGTGGCGGCAGCGCTCGCGTGCGTGATTATGGAGGTCGTGTAAACGCTCCGAAATGGAGGTATTATGATACTTATTATTGGCGGATGTTTTCAGGGGAAATTGCAATACGTCCGGGAGAATTACGGCGTCCGGGATGAGGACTGCGTCGTTGCGGA
>CANPZR010000195.1 GCA_947589175.1 uncultured Lachnospiraceae bacterium
AAATCATTGGCGATGGCCATCATAATTGGGGTGTTGTCGCTGAGACACTCCACGTGGAACCTGGCTCCGCCTATGAGCTCGCTGGCGCCCTTGGCAAAGTCGCAGACCATGTGACTTGCCGTGGCAGCGCTGCCGCCGTTGCCCATGGTGTAGATCGTGCCGCCTCGGACCCTGGCGTCCATAATGGCGTTGACGGCGTCGTTTAGCTCGTCCAAATCAAGGCTACGTAGCACCTCGATCTCCGTCTCTATGTATCTGCGCATGTTCTCTTTGAGGTCGATCATATCAGTATCTCCTGTCTATCTCCCAGTTCCAGGCGTCGGCAAGTATCTCTTCTATGCTACTGTGGACGGGTTCCCAGCCGAGGACGTACCTTGCTTTCTCATTTGATGCCACCAATGACGCCGGGTCGCCGTCGCGCCTTCCAGCCAGATTGTAGGGGACAGGCCTGCCGGTCACTTTCTCAAGGGCTTTTATCATCTCAAGAACCGTAAAGCCCGTGTTGCTGCCAAGATTAAAGCAGTCGGAGCGGTCGTTCTCCATTATGTGTTTGAGCCCCAGATAGTGGGCCTCAGCTAAATCAAGGACGTGGATGAAATCCCGGATACAACTCCCGTCCCTGGTGTCGTAATCTGTGCCGAACACGCTGAAGGGCTTATTGTTGAGGGCCGCCTTGACCATAACGGGGATAAGATGTGTTTCCGGGTCATGGGCCTCGCCGATGCTGCTGTCCTTGGAGTCGCCCGCCGCGCAGAAATAGCGGAACGCGCAATAGCGAAGTCCGTAGGCGCGCTCATAATCGGCCAGCAGGTGCTCACCGATGAGCTTTGTCATCCCGTAGGGGTTTATCGGCAATTGAGGGTGGTTCTCATCCATGGGAATATATTGGGGCTCTCCAAAGGTGGACGCCGAGGAGGAGAACACGAAATATTTGATCCCGTGCTCCACGCAAGAGTCCAGCAGAGTCTGCATGTTGGTCACATTGTTGCGGTAGTACCTTGCTGGCCTTATGACCGAGTCGGGGACGGAGGCAAAGGCGGCAAAATGGAGTACGGCATCAAAGCACTCCTCCGACATGAGCTTGTCCAGCAAGGCCTTATCGCCAAAATCACCCTGAACAAATTTACCGCAGACAACGGCCTCCTTGTGACCGTCGCTCAAGTCGTCCAGAACAACCGTGTCTATTCCCTTTTCATTCAGCAACCGGTTAGTGTGGCTGCCAATGTACCCGGCTCCACCGGTGATAAGTATCTTCATAAGGAATACCCCGCTAAAATCATGTTTGCCGCCTGGGGAAGGCTGTTTGTGAGGATGGTGCGGACCCCGTATCTTTTTCCGGCCTTCACGTCGGTGTCGCTGTCACCCACCATCCAGGATCGGCTTTTGTCTATGTCAAAGTCCTTTTCTGCCATGAGGAAGAGGCCAATGTCCGGCTTCCGGCATGTACACTCCCCATCGGCGTGAGGGCAGATATAGATGGCGTCAATGTAGGCACCGCGCTTTGCAAGCTCGCTTTGCAGATATTGGTGGACCGTTTCCACCTGCTCCATGGTCAACATCCCGCGGGCAACACCACGCTGGTTGGTTACTACGATCACCAGGAATCCGGCGTCGCTCAGGCGCTTTATTGCCTCTGCCACGCCGGGAAGAATCTCGAAATCCTCCGGGGTGCTTATATAGTGGTGTGGAGCGGCCTGACGGTTTATGAGGCCGTCCCTGTCCAGAAATACTGCATTACGCAAAGAAAATCACCCGGCTCCCGCGCAACGACGGATGGAAATAGGTGCGGGGCAGGCCGGTGGCTTTCTCCACCGCGCTCTGCTTGTCCTCGTCACAGTAGAAGAGCAAAAACCCTCCGCCGCCGGCTCCAAGGAGCTTTCCGCCTACGGCACCGGCCTCTATGGCCTTTTGGTAGAGATCATTTATCGGGCCGCTGCTGATGGCGGAGGCCAGTTGCCTCTTACGAAGCCACCCTTCATGGAGCATTTTCCCGAAATGTTCGGTAAATCCGTTCTCCGTAAGCTCCCGGTACATCTCCCCAGCCTGGTCCCTCATAAAGTCCAGAGTTTCCAGCTTGGAGGCGGTGTTTTGCTTCTGCTCGGTGAGTATCGTGTTGGCGTCGCGGGTAATACCGGTGTAAAGCAGCAACAATTTCTGCCGCATAAGCCGGGCGTCAGAATCATCAAGATATATTCTGTGCCGCTCTACGGTGCCGTCCTGGTTGAACCTGAAATAATTTGTCCCGCCATAGGCCGCCGCGTACTGATCCTGCTTGCCGATGGGGTGCTTCAGGATGCTGATCTCCACCTCACAAGCCTGCCGGGCAAGCTCCTCAGCCGAGGGGGTGTAGCCGTTGTATGTGTGTAGCGCGTTCAGGAGTCCCACCGTAAAGGCGCTTGAGGAGCCGAGACCGGTGCCGGAGGGGATGTCAGCGATAGAGGTTATCTCTATACCGCCCTTTATCCCAACGAGCTTCATGCACTCACGAATAAGCTCGTGGTGGAGGTCCTTCACTTCATCAACGATCTCGGTCCTTGAGTAGCTGGCACGTATCCTGTCGTCGAATTTCTTGTTGACGGTTATATAGATGTATTTGTTGATCCCGCAGCTTACAACAGCTCCGCCGTTCTTTGCATAATAGTCAGGGAGATCAGTCCCGCCGCCTGTGAAGCTAATTCGAAGCGGAGTTTTGGTAATAATCATATGATTTCATTCCTCGTTTGTGTGTAAGAGAAAAGATAAAACTCGTTTGTCTGTTTTCCTTACTCTATGCTATTTCAGGGAATGGCGTATAGAACAGTTTCACTACCGTCACTTTTATGGCACCTGATATACAACTTGTATTCTGGAACAATTTCATGTACATATTCCGCAATTCGGATCATGTCCTCATCGTTATGATATATACAGATTGTAAGTTTAGGTCGATTGCGCAATATTACCTGTCTGGCACCCCTCAGTGCCTCTATCTCGGATCCTTCTATGTCCATCTTGATCCATGTGGCGTCCTGACATTCCGGCACCGCGTCTATATTGATAACTGGTATGCTTACCACATTACCTTCATCTATGCTATTGTCACTATGGGCGCTGAAGAACGGTCCCTCGCCGGTAAACGAGATGATTTTCTCCTCATCAGATAAGCCCTTTTGTATAATCGTTACGTCCTTTCTCTTGCCAAAGAACTTTCTAATCAGATCGCAATTCTCTTCATTTGGCTCAAAAATAACGATTCGTCTGATGGCCTTACCTGCTCTTTTTACCGTATCAATAAACTGCTGTGTTGTATCGCCGGTATACCCCCCCCGTCAATAAACACCTCATCATCGTTTATTTCGACTATATCTTTGACAAAATATTGATCGCCCTCACAGTACCATTCCGGCTTTAATGGAGTACCATCAATTCTATGCTGAACCACACCTCTCCAAATCTCCCTTGATTTATCGTCTGCCAGCATAGCCAACATTTTTTCCGCGCGTTCAGAGTTTTCCGCATAAAAGGCCTTACTTTTCTTCATACTTTCAGCCTCTATTTCATCTCTGGCCTCATCATGATATCCGCCCATCCAAACGCCGACCTTCCGCGTTATGCCGTGGGCTTTCATCCAAACAAGGATACGAAATGTAACATAGTTGTGTTGCATTTTGTGGTAAACAGCTTTAACCGCTTTTTCAATCGTCTTCTTCATGATGTCTCTCCCTTGTCATTATTTTATGTACTCTGTCCACTCCGCCTCAGCTCTCTTATAGTTCTCCAATGTTCCTATATCAATAAGATACCCCTCAGTATTCCAACCGGCCATTTTGCCAATCAGCTTAGGGAGAACATCTTTTCCGAAGTCCAGCGGTGTCTTATCTGGGTCGAGATAATCAAAAATCCGCCCGTCGGCGATATACATCCCGGCATTGGCAAGATCACTTTTTGGACATTTCGGTTTCTCCGCAAACTCAACGATGCGGCCTTCCGCGTCAAGCTCCGCGATGCCGCACTGCTCAGGAACATTTGTATGGAACAGCGCCATTGTCAAAAGCACCCCATGCTCCTCATGAAACCGCCGGAAGGAGGTTAAATTGGCGTCCGTCAGGTTGTCAGCGTAACAGATGAGGAAGTCCTTCTCGCCCTGTACGAAATCACGGTTTGCCCGAATAGTCCCGCCGCTACCCAAAATCTCCGCCTCAAAGGTCTCGTAGGCGTTCAAGCCGGTTTTCTCAGCGTTGTAAGCCCGTAAAAATTCCCGCACCGGCTCAGGCAGGTAGTGAGTATTCACCAGCACATCCGTGACGCCGTGCTTTCGCAACAGACTGAACCACCAGCCAAGCAACGGTATACCGTGGATCGGCACCATACATTTCGGTATTGTATCTGTGATGGGCCGCAGACGTGTTCCAAAGCCCGCGGCAAGCAAAAAAGCTTTCACTTTGCTCCTTTTCTTGACAGAACAACTCCGATTGTTTTGAACAGAATTTTTATATCCATCCAAAGGGAGCGGTTCCTCACATAATACATTTCAAGCACTTGCCGTTCGCCCGACTCGTATGTACAGTCGCTTCTGCCGGAGGTCTGCCAATAACCTGTTATGCCTGACTTCACTTGCAGAAGCTCTGATAAATCGTGAGGCGGATAGAACAATGTCTCGTCTTGGGTCACAGGTCTTGGGCCTACGATAGACATTTCGTTTCGCAAAACATTTATTAACTGTGGCAATTCGTCTATACTGAATTTTCTCAGTATCTTTCCGGCTCTCGTTAGCCGCGGATCGTCATCGAGTTTTATCTTTTTCCTGTATTCAATTATCTGCTCCGATGTCAGGTATTTTTCCAGGTTATCCGCATCCGTTACCATCGTCCTGAATTTGAGCATATTGTATTGCCCGTTTTCCCCTACGCACACTCTGCGGTGAATAACAGGTCCGCCGTCCTCATGTTTTATCAAAACCGCGACGACCAGGAAAACTGGCGAAAGGAGAATAAGCGCTATAATGGAACAGGTCAGATCAAACGCACGTTTGATGAAAAGATATAGATAGTTTTTCTTTCTGCCCACAACTGGCAGTTCCTGAACATTGGATGTACCCCCATCCACTTGTGCCGGATCACTTAACCCGTCAACTGGCGTGTTAAGCTCCAGGACAGCTGTGCTTTGTTCTCTGTCCATATCTTATCTTCCTTCCGTTTCAATCAAAGCCTTGTATGTTGGGTACATTTACTGATTCGCCCCGCTGCTTTCCTCATAATACTTACTGCCGTAATATTTGCCATAATACCGGCCATAGTATTTTCCACTCTTTTTCCGATCCACC
>CANPZR010000196.1 GCA_947589175.1 uncultured Lachnospiraceae bacterium
GTCTCCCACCGCGTTGGCCGTCAGCGCCACCACCCGTGACTCATGGCACAGATTCTCCTCCTCCCGGAGCCGGTGCAAAGCCTCCACGCCGTCCATCTCCGGCATCATGTGATCCATGAAAATAATGTCAAAGCGGTGTTCCTTCGCCAGTTCCAGGCACTCCTGCCCGGATGCCGCCTGATACACCTCCGTCTCCGACTGCTTCATCAGATAGCCGAACACCTTCCGGTTCATGGCGTTGTCATCCACCACAAGCACCTTGGCCTCCGGCGCCTGGAACATCGGCTCCGGCTCGGCCTCCACCGCCGGGCGCTCCAGCGTGATCTCCCCGATGGAATCCGGATTCACGATCTCCTGCTCCAGTTCAAAATACATTTTCGTGCCAAATTCATAGGAGTTGTCAATGTTGAGCTCCGCCCCCATCAGGTGGAGAATCCGGACCGTCAGGGACATGCCCAGTCCCGTTCCCACCAGGTCGCTGTCCATGCGCTCGTCAATCTGCTGAAAGGCCACGAACATATTCTGCATGACGTCGTCCGAGATGCCCGTGCCGTTGTCGCTGACCTCGCAGTACATCATGTAGCGGTTTCCGCCTCTCTCCTCGCCCTCGATTTTCAATGTGATCGATCCGTCGGTCACATGCTCAATGGCGTTATTCAAGAGCGTCATGAGCACCTGCCGTATGCGCCTCTCGTCCCCGTACAGCACCCGGGGAATATCCGGGTCAATCTGCAGATTAAAAGGGACATTTTTCTGTTCGAGCTGAACCTGGGCCGTGCCCGCCAGGTCACGGATCAGCACCGCCGTCTGATAGGCGGTGGGCATGATCTCCATCTGGTTCGCCTCGACTTTTTCAAAATCCAGTATATTGTTGATCAGGGACACTAATACCCGCCCTGAGCTGTTTATATTCGCGGCGTATTCCCGGATGTTGTCCTCCGTGCTCTCCCGCAGGATCATCTCGTTCATTCCCAGCACGGAATTGATCGGCGTCCGGATCTCATGGGACATATTGGTCAAAAGCGCCGACTTGCTCTTGGTAGCCCTCTTGGCCTCCATGCACTTCGTCTCCATGATCCGGGCGATGTCGTCCAGGCTGTTTTCCTGCTCCTCCATGTGCCGGATCTGCGAGTTGTAATGCCGCAGCACCGTAATCGCCAGCCATTGGAACACGATAAAGCACACGACGCCGTACACCCGCTCAAAATAGTGCCCCGCGTATCCGAAAAATCCCATGATAATCAAGAGGATCGCCATGACGATCAGTTGGAAATAGTAGACCCTGGCGTCCATAAACATAAACATGATCAGGCTCTGCACGAAAAACATATACAGCATCCCGTGAATGTCCCCGCTGGCGTACCACAGGCACAAAGAGAGCGCGATGAAAAAAATGCTCTGCATCCGCGTGTAGAACGACTGGCTGACGCGGGTCCCCGGCGCGGAAAACATCAAAAACAGAACGCTCAGGACAAAGTAAATAATGCTGACCAGACGGAACCATCCCGGCGTATACGAATCAAACAGCTCCATCACGATCACCAACAGACACATGGCGAAGTAGAACACAAAGGAGGCTATGCGTCCGTTGACAAAATTCTGTTTGTTATGCTCGTTCACAGCGTCACCCCTTTCGGCACTACCAGATGAAGTCCCTTCTGTACCAGCTCCAGCTCCCACTCCACCACATTGCGGACAATCTCGCCGTCCTGGTTCACATCCAGCGGCTTCCCGTCCCGGCGGCGCAAAAGCACATGGTGCCACGGCCCGCGGAACAGATAATCAGTCATTTTATCAAATCTTTTTTTCTTTATATTCCGGCTGTAGGACAAAAGCCCCAGCTTGGATTCCATCTGCACCGCGCAGTAACACCCCGTGCCGTCCTGCACGTCCGTGTCGTTGTCGAGGAACAGATTCCCCCCTAGCACAAATCCGTTGCCGAACACGAGCTCCGTGTACTTGCCCGCCGACACCTCGCCGTCGATGGACAGCTCGATCTCATGGGGCTTGGATTTAAAAATGGACTCGATCAGGGACATGCTGTAGGGGAGATTCCGCCCGAACAGGTAGAGAAGATAATAATTCTCCTGCTGCTTCTGCATCACGGAATCCAGCCCGGTAGAAAATGTGTTCAGGCAGATGCCATGATTGGTGCGGATATAGTCCACGTCGATCACCTCGCCGTACACCAATTCCTTGATGTCCTTAAACCGCACCTGATCCTCCCCGAACACTTTCAAAAAGTCGTTGGTCAGGCCGCAGGGATAAAAGGCGATCTCCACGTCGGAGATGTCGTCGAATCCGTTCATGATATTGCGCATGGTGCCGGATCCCCCGCAGCAGTAGAACCGCAGCTTCTCTCCCTCGAACATATTTAAAATCTGCTTGACAAGCTCCTTCTCATGTCCCGGATATCTGGTCGTAAATATATAGTAATTCAGCCCCTCGATCTCATCTAGCTGCTTGCGGAGCTCATCGGTAAATGTCTGTCCACCCGAATAGGGATTGACGATAAAAATATGGGTGTGGAAATCACCGGCGATTCTCTTTCGCCTGTGCTCCCCGTAGTAAAAGACAGCCACCGTGCCGGGGCCGGCGTGGACTCCGATCACCGGGTCTAATACCTGGATCATGATGTCCTTTACTCCCATCTCCGCGCGGATGCGGTCCGCCACATACTCGGCGTCCTCCAGGCAGTCCCCGTGATTGATGTAAATGGTCTGGTTCTCCGGCGCGATGGCGTACTTCTTCATCTGGTCCACCAGATTGTCCAGGGAACTTCTCCGCCCCCTGGCGGCCCCCAGATTCACCAGACGCCCCTTGTCGTCCACATAGAGGATGGGGCGTATGCTGAGAGTGGAGCCGAGCAGCGCCATCGTCGAGGAAATGCGCCCGCCCCGCTTCAGGTAGAACAGATCCTCCACCGTGAACTCGTGGCAGAAATAGAGGCGGTTCTGCAGCGCCCAGTGGTACACCTCGTCGATTTCCTTTCCTTCTTCCCGCATCTCCACCACATATTTGACAAACAGTCCCTCTCCCAGAGCCGCCGCCAGGGAATCCACCGCGTAGAGCTTCCGGTCCGGAAACTCCTTCTGCAGCTCCGAAAAAGCCTGGCACACCGAATCAAAGCTCTCTGAAAGAGCCGAGGAAAAACCAATATAGAGAATATCCCTTCCCCGCAGGAGAATCTCCTTCGTCTCCTTATAGGCCTGATCCACGGTAATCGTCACCGTGCTCATGTCCTTCTTTTCCCGCATCATGTCATAGAACTGCTGGAGGGACACGCCCTCCTCTTTGTTGTATATAGGATATTCTTCTCCCTCGACAATAATCCGCATGGAAAGCACATGTATGCCGTACACGTCGATCATCATCTTGGGCAGATTCGCTGTAGAATCTGTCATAATCTCAAATTTTCGCATAGCCGTCCCTTCCTATGTACAATTTTCCCATTCTGACTTTGATTTTACCACATCCTGCTTCTATTTGTCTATGAACCTCGCATAAAATTTATAAAAAAACTGGTGATTTATGTTATTTTTTTCCCTGATATTTTTAATCCTGCTCCTCGGCTGCCCGGAAACCGCCATGGCCGGCAGCCGGTACGGCGTCACTCTCTGGCTGACCCAGCTGATTCCCACCCTGCTTCCCTTCTTCATCTCCATCGGCCTTCTGCGCGCGTGCCTGCCGCGGGTCTCCTCGCGCCGGGGCTTTCTACTTCTGGGACTTCTGTGCGGCTACCCCGCCGGGGCCGCTCTGGTGTCGGGACAGTACAGCCAGGGCCTCCTCACGGAGAGACAGGCCTTTTTTTATCTGGGCTTTGTAAACAATCCGAGCCCCATGTTCACCCTCGTGTTCTGCGGCCGCTCCGCCCTGGAACTCTCCCCCGCCGAGGGATTTCTCCTGTTCGGCGTCACCGTCCTGTCCGCCTTTCTCGGAAGCCTCCTCTTTTCCCGGATCTATTTCCGCCATTCCCGGAGAAAAAGTAAAAAACTCTCTCATACCGCTGTCTGCTCCCCCACCCGGAAATCAGAAAAAAAACACGCAGTTGCCGCATCTTCCACGAACACAGTTGCATCCGCGGATACGAACGCTTCCATGGATGCGAACACTTCTATGGATGCAGTCGTTTCTATCCAGGGATTCGCCCTCCGTCTGGACGCCATCATCGCGGACAGCTTCGCGATCCTGTTAAAAATCGGCGGCTATGTGACCATCTTTTCCATTATCGGCCAGTTCGTCCACGCCCTCCTGCCCCCGGAAAGCGCTGCCGCCGTCCTCTGCGCCGGCGCCCTGGAAATCACCTGTGGCGTCTCCTATCTGCCCCGGGCCGCCCTGTCCCTCACGGCAAAAAAAATTCTGGCCGCGGGACTTCTCGCCTTTGGCGGCCTCTCGGCGGCCGCGCAGACAGGCAGCGTCATCCTGCAGTCAGAACTTTCCCTCGTTCCCTATATTCTCAACAAGGCTCTGAACAGCCTGCTCGCCGGCACGCTGTCCTTCCTCTTATTTCGCGTTCTTTAAAAAGGCGTCCTCCGGCACCTCAAAATCCTCGGTGGAAGGCGGGTTCTCCGGCACGGCCTGCGCGGCTGCCTGGGCCTCCGCGGCCTCTCTGGCCTTCTGCTTCGCATACTTCTCCGGCTCTAACTGGCTCATCAGCTCTTCCCGGTTGCTCCTCATGATCTGGATGCTGTTCTTAAGCGCGCTGGTGAGCATCCGGTTCTTGTTCTCCGTCTCCTTTAAGGACTCCTCCACATGGCTCTGAGCCTCCGAGAGAAGGTTGTTTGTGTACATCAGCGCCGCGCGGTGCATCTGCTCGCTCTCCTCCGTGGCCGCGTTCACCAGCCGTCTGGCCTCCTCCGTGGCCTGCTTCATAATCTCCTCGGCCCGCTGGTAGGCCGTCTGCACGATCTCATGCTGATCTAAGATCTGCGCGGTCTGCTGCTTGGCCTGAATGACCATATCCTCCGCCTGATGCCTGGCCTCACTGATAATCCCGTCCCGGTTCGTGATAATCTTCTGGTAGCGCTTGATCTCCTCCGGGGCGCACAGCCGCAGCTCGTCCAAAAGATCGTAGAGTTCCCCCCGCTCCACAATGACCTTGTTGGGATAGAGCTTCGTGGGCTTGCAGCTCTCCACATAATTATAGATTTCATCAATCGCCTGTTCAATTCTTGATGGATTCATAGCCATCCTCCCCTTGTTTTTTTATTTTTATCCTTTTTAATTAAACCCTTTTGTCACGCACCCTCAGAAAAAGATGCTGATTGGTCTTATATTCCTTGATCCG
>CANPZR010000197.1 GCA_947589175.1 uncultured Lachnospiraceae bacterium
TATTTTATCAGCTATTACGAGGCGGATGGGTTTATATCAGAATTGGAAGAAATTATTGATGAAGATGTACGCAGGATGATTGACAATGGTAACTATCTTAGCGCATTTGAGGTGATGAATTACATCTTTGTTTTAATTGGAGATGTTGATATGGATGATTCAGATGGTGGAACTGGTATGTTGGCTGATATGATTTATCAGCTATGGATAGAGTTGCTTGTAAAAGTAAGTTCGGAAGAAAAAAGAAAAATGTTTGACTGGTTTACCTCTCATTTGGATGGCTCTGTTATAGATTATTTAGAAGAGTATATAGAACAGGTTATCATGGAAGAATTTGAAGAAAAAGAGTACGAGCAGGAAAAATTTGATTTTATAGAGGATATGATTGCAAGGTCGGAGCGTAAAGATTCCGATTGGAGCAGAGATTATGGAGTAGGAAAATGGGCAGTCAGATATTTGGAAATGCTGCAGGAGAAAAAAGCATCGGATGAGCAAATAAAAGAAGTGTGTAAGAGATACTGGAAGAACTCATCGGTAAGAAGGTACTATGTTGATATTTGCATGAAGAAAAAGGAATATGACCATGTTCTTCAAATTTTGGATGAATGTATGTTGCTGGATAAGGAATATAGAGGTTTAATTTCTGAATACAGCGAGAAGAAAAAAGAGGTTTATCTTTTGCAGGGAAATAGAAGCGCCTACATAGAACAGCTCTGGAAATTAGTTCTTGAACATGACCCCGGAAATTTGGAATTGTATAGAGAATTAAAGAAACAGTATACTGCAGATGAGTGGCTTGTAAAGAGAGAAAAAATATTTGAGAAGCTTCCGGCGTATGCACATGTGGAAAGACTGTATAAAGAAGAAAAACTATATGACAGATTGCTGGCATATGTATTAAATTGTCCGGGATTGTATGCATTACAGGAGTATGAAAAAGTTTTGAAAAAGGAGTACCCGGAGCAGATATTAAATAAGTATAAGGATGAAGTAAGCAAGATGGCGGTTCACACAAGTAACCGAAAGAACTATGCCCATTTGGTATCCCTGCTGCGAAAGATGCAAAAGATGAAAGGTGGTTCAAAGCTTGTGGAACAGATAGCTGCTGAGTGGAAGGTAAAATATAAAAATCGTCCGGCTATGATGGATGAATTAAGAAAATTGTGATGTTTGAGGTTCTTATGGATAGAAAAACAAATAAAGATAGGCGAAGAAAAAAGTGTAATAAATATGATTTTGAAATAGAACAGGATGAGAATTTTAGTTTTATTGCCGGTTATACTTCGGGTGGGTTTCCTTATGGGAGTCCATGGGAAGAAACAGATGATGAGTTGAATGAAGAGGACGAAGTATTTATATAAAAACGCGATGTATTATGCAATCTTAGCAAAATCTGTAAAAACGTATATACAGACTTTGGATATTTATGGTATACTGGAAGTGCAAAGAGAAATGCAATAGAATATTGTACAAAAACAGTGAATCACAGCATATTTCAGAAAGGGATAAATGGATGGCAAAGGGCACGAATCAGAAACTAAAGATATTATATCTCATGCGGATTTTATTGGAGAAAACGGATGAGACGCACAGCATGACCATGCCGGAGATACTTGAGGCGCTGGAGTCCTATGGGATTCACGCCGAGAGGAAAAGTATTTACAGCGACATAGAAAGCCTGCGGTTATTCGGGCTGGATATCATCGGTGAGCAGAACGATCGTACATATTATTATCATGTGGGCAGCCGGAGGTTTGAACTCGCGGAGCTGAAATTACTGGTGGACTCGGTGCAGTCCGCCAAATTTATTACGGCGAAGAAAACAAAAGAGCTGATCAAAAAAATCGGGGAGCTTACCAGTCACGCGGAGGCGTCTCAGTTGCAGCGGCAGATGTACATCTTTGAGCGGGTCAAGGCCATGAATGAGAGCATTTACTACAATGTGGACAAGCTCCATACGGCGATTAATTCCAATGTCCGGATCACATTTCAGTATTTTCAGTGGAATGTTCATAAAGAGATGGTGCTGCGCAGGGACGGTGATTTGTATGAGGTGAGCCCCTGGGCGCTGTCGTGGGACGATGAGAATTATTATTTGATTGCCTACGATCACAGAGACCGCACAATTAAGCACTTTCGTGTGGATAAAATGCTGAATATCGAGATGATGAGGGAAAAGCGGGAGGGGAGCGAGCAGTTTCGCGCATTTGATCTGGCTGTGTACGCCAGAAAGACGTTCGGGATGTATCGGGGCGAGGAAGAAATGGTAACACTTGAGTGTGAAAACAGCCTGGTGGGCGCGATTATTGACCGCTTCGGCCAGGGTGTCTCCATTGTGCCGACCGATGAAAATCATTTTGTCGCTCATGCTAAGGTGGCGGTCAGCCGTCATTTTTTCGGATGGATTATTGCGCTGGGAGAGGGAGTTCGCATCACTGGTCCTGATGAGGTGGTGCGCCAGATGAAGGAGGAGGTAGAACGGCTGAGGAGGCAGTATGAGGTATAGGGTCTAGATAATCGCTCATTCAGAACGAAAAGCAGCCGGAACATTAAAAAAGAACAGAAGTTCGAAGGGCGAGACCGTTTTATGGTACAGGCAAAGGTGTATAATGGACGCAGGCAAACAAAAAAGACCTATTCGAAAATAAGTCTTTTAAAAATCCACTCTTGTGGAGGCTCCGAGGAGCGATTAGAATAAATTTTGATTTGAACTTGTAGTGTGAACTCATATGGTGGTAAACCGTTTGAGTTATTAACATCATACAAGAAAGAAATGAATTTGTCAATACCTGAAAAAATTTTTTTGCGAAAAATTTTTGTGAATTTTTGCGTTATGCTATTATTGCGCGTTAAAATAAATTAAGAGAACAGGAGTGAAAAATCAATGAGAGAACGAAATGACTATTATGTGGGATTTGATATTGGAACAAATTCCATAGGCTGGGCTGTGACAGATGAAAATTACCGTATTCAGAAATTTAATGGAAAGCTGATGTGGGGAAGCCGTCTTTTTGATGAGGCGGAGACTGCGCAGGAACGGCGCATGCACAGGACGCTTCGACGCAGGCTGCAAAGAAGGCGTTGGCGTATCAATCTATTGCAGGAGCTTTTTGCCGAGGAAATCAGCAAAGTGGACATGGGATTTTATCAGCGCTTGAGGGATGGAGCGCTGTTGCCGGAAGATAAGAGTGAGAATCAGGTGTACACATTGTTTCATGACGCGGATTTTACGGACACACAGTTTTATGGGAAATATCCGACAATTTATCATTTGAGAAAAGCACTGATTACAGAGACAGATAAGAAGGATATCCGTCTGATCTATCTGGCTCTGCACCACATCATGAAGCATCGGGGACATTTTCTGTATTCCGGAACAGTGGAAAACGCAACGTCTTTTCGTTGTGCATATGATAATATGACGCGCTGTCTGGAAGATGAGTTCGACATGGTGCTCAGTTGTGATGACGAAGATAAATTGAGTGCGATCATTCGCGATAAGAAGATGACGAAGCGGGATAAGTCATCGAGTATTTTGGCCTGCTGGCATTGTGAAAATGAAGACAGGCAAAAGCAGTGGAAAGCGATAGTCGGATTGATCTGTGGTTCAAAAGTTAAACTGGCAGAGGTCTTTGCGGATGATACGTTAAAGGATGCGGATCGGGATTCTGTTTCGTTTACGGATGCTTCTTATGACGAAATCTATCCGGAGCTGGAGGAAATACTTCAGGAGCGGTGCGGTATTCTGGACATATTAAAGGGCGTATATGACTGGGGGATTCTGGCGGATATTCTGAAAGGCGGAGAGTATGAGGGAGAGAGCTATCTTTCTATTGCTAAAGTGGCGATTTATGAAAAGCATAAGCGGGATTTACAGCTCTTAAAATCTGTAATCCGGGATTTTGACGATGTTACATACCGCGATTTCTTTCAAAAGCCGGGAACCGATAATTACTGTGCCTATATTGGAACAACGCTGCGGAATGGAAAGAAGATTTCGCCGAAAAAGCGATGCTCCTACGATGATTTTAGAAAGGCGGCAGAGAAAATTCTGAAAAAAATACCGAACGCTGACAGGGATGAGAATATAGCTTCTATCTTGGAGGAGTTGGGGCAGGGGACATTTCTGCCATTACAGGTGTCAAAGGAAAACAGCGTGATTCCGCATCAGGTTCATGCGATGGAGTGCAGGGCAATTTTGAAAAATGCGGAAAAGCACTATGACTTTCTGCTGAAAAAAGATGAAAAAGGAAGGACAGTCAGCGATAGAATTATACAGCTGTTTGAGTTCCGTATTCCCTATTATGTCGGACCATTGAATACAGCACGGGGAGAAAATAGCTGGATGATACGGAAAGCGGGGGCAGAAGGAAGGATTGATCCGTGGAATTTCGAGGAGAAGGTAGATGTCAACGCTTCCGCCGAGCAGTTTATTCGGCGCATGACAAATAAATGCACATATTTGCTGGGAGAAGATGTAGTTCCCAAATATTCGCTGTTGTATTCGGAGTTTATGGTCTGGAACGAATTGAATAATGTAAAGGTCAGAAATGAAAAACTGCCTGTTGAATTGAAAAGCAGGATTTTTGAGGAAGTTTTTCAGAAAAATAAAAAAGTGACCGGAAAAACCTTATTAAATTATCTCAAATGCGAGGGGATTGAGGTGGAAGCAGGTGACCTGTCTGGCTTTGACCAGACTTTTAAGAGTTCTATGACTTCTTATCTCGACATGAAAAAGATTTTCGGGGATGAAATTCGCAAAGATTCATGCAGGGAAATGGCCGAAGAACTTATTTTGTGGATAACACTGTATGGGGATGCGCCGAAAATGTTAAAACAGGTGATTCGGAACCATTATGGAGAGGATTGTCTGTCAGAGGAACAACTGAAAAAGGTATGTCTTTTAAAGTATCAGGGATGGGGGAGATTATCAAAGGAATTTTTAAATGGTGTGGAGGGAGTTTCTGTTGAGACAGGTGAGACATTTACAGTGATCAAGGCCCTGCGGGAAACCAATGATAACCTTATGCAGATTTTGAGCTCTAACTATACGTTTTCCGAAGAAATAGAGGCGAGAAACCGGGCGCAGTTCCAAAATGATGTCAGTTTCAGTTATGATAATATCATGAAAGACATGGCGGCCTCCCCTGCCATTAAGCGGGCAGCATGGCAGGTATTGCTTATCGCGGAGGAAATCCGGAAGATTATGGGAAAAGAGCCGCTGAAGATTTTTGTGGAGATGGCCAGAGGACCGGAAGAAAAGAAAGCGACGACATCGAG
>CANPZR010000198.1 GCA_947589175.1 uncultured Lachnospiraceae bacterium
GGTACCGGCGCCGTTGGGTCCCCAGTCGGATATGAAATCGTAATCGGAGTAGACCTCCACCCCGCCCAGAAGATCCACGATCTTCTTCACGCTGGTAAAGTTCACCCGCACATAGTAATCAATGTCTATCCCCTCGTATATCTTCTCCAGCGTGCCTATGGAGACGTCCACACCGTACAGCCCGGCGTGGGTCAGCTTATCCCGCGCGCCGCCGGAGACATCCTTTCCCTTGGGACCGTACAGCGGCACAAAATAATCTCTCGGCGTGGAGGTAAGAAGCACCTTCTTCGTCACCGGGTTCACCGTGGCGATGACGTTCACGTCGCTCCGGCTGGTCTGGGAGATGTCCCCGTACACGTCAATGCCGCTGATATACACGTTAAACGGCTTAGTAGTCACGTCTGTGTCCTCGTACCCCTTCACATCCTCTACCACCGTCTCGATTCGATGCTTGTTCAGCTCTTTTGTGTCGTCCCCGAATGTCTTGTACTGCTCCTCAACGAGTTTGAGAAATGCCTCGTTCATCACGGCCACCTGAATCTCCTTGGCATACAGGGCGTCCGCCATGGACGCGCAGTCCTCGAACTCCGTCACCTTCAGATCCTGGCCCGCCAGGCTCTTCGCCTCCGTCATGGCCTTGTCCGTGTTCTCCCGGTCCTGCACTCCCAAAATGCCGAACGTGTAGTCCTTGGCGTCCGATATGCTCTGGGCCTTGTCATCCTTTAGCACATAGAAGGAAATGATATCGACCTTTATCTCAGCGCCGCCGATTTCATCCATCGCCGCGTAGGTGTCGAACATATAATAGCTGCCGCCGATGTAAAAGGCGCAGAAAAAAACGCACAGGATACGGCCTATGACGTAACTCGATTTCGTCATCTGCGTCAGGAACTGAAACACCATCAAAACCGCGCAGACAACCGCCAGGACTGCCACATACTTATTCGGAATAAAATCTACATACAGCGCCATTCCGCACAGCAAAATAGAAACGACAAGCTGTATTCCCAAAAACACAAAACTCAGCTTTCTACTTACCAGTGTTTTCATCTCAACCTCCGTATTTTAAACTTTATTTGTCCCTATTAGACATGGGCCGATTTCTTGATATCGCATATTTTTCGCGCTCTCATCACAGATTTTTCGCGCTCCCGGCCCTTGATATCCCATTATATATTATTTTATGCCAAAAATCAATTTCAAAAGTCGATTTATGGCGCCTTTGTCCAAAAATTCATAATTCTGCCTTATAAATGCCTCCAAGCGATCCTTATACGCAAAATCCTGCCCCCAGAGCCGCTCCAGCTCCCGCTGGCTTCTCACCACGGGTCCGGGCACCGTCTCCTCGTAGGGCTCATAAAAGCTGCGCCCCTCTTTTTCAAATTTCTCCAGGTCGTAGGCGTAAAAAATCATGGGCCTGCCAAGAAGCGCGTATTCGTACACCACAGAGGAGTAATCGGTGATGAGCCGGTCCGATACGGCCAGCAGGGTGGTGACGCCGGGGTAATCCGACATGTTGTACACCCGGCCCTCGCAGCCCCGCAGCCACTCGTCGGGAAAATGAGCCGCCACATGGGGGTGCAGCCGCAAAAACAGCGCCTCGTCCTCTCCCATGACGCCCGTCAGGGACCCAAGGTCCAGCGTCTGCCTGGGATGCTCCTCCTCGTCGTCCCGGAACGTGGGGGCATACAGCGTGATCCGCTTTCCCGCGAGCTCCGGGTACTGTCTGAAAAACCGCGCGCGCTTTTCCTCCATCCGCTCCTCATCCAGAATCAGATCGGTCCGGGGAAGTCCCAGCACATGCACCCGCTCTCTCGGCAGCGCGAAAGCGCCCGCGTACTGCTCTCTCGTCTTTTCCGAATTCACGATCAGGTGGGTGATCCTCGCGTCCGCCTTTTTCGAGATCCGGGCCACCTCGCCCGTGTCCGAGTCCTGGCCGAATTTCTTAATCGTGCCGGTGCCGTGCCACAGCTGGACCACCTTCACCCTCTTAGAAATCGGCGTGTAGGCCATGGGCATAAATACGTTGTCCAGAAATATTGTTCCCGCCGTGGCCATATGGTATGCCCGCAGGAAAAAAAAGGACAGGGGACGGCGGATCCCGTCTCTCTTTGTCATAAAACGCAGCGCGTATTCCGGCATCTCCCGGCGGACGCGCTCCGCCACCAGTCCCAGATTTCCCTCGTCGCTCTCGTCGTGGGTCGCGATGAAAAAAATCTTTTTCTCACGGATGCCGAACAGCCGGAATACAGAAAAAAATCCGGCAAATACAATATATCCTATTCGTTTCAGCATAATTTTATTTCATATTCAGGTCGCTTTTTATTTTCGTCGTGGAAATTCCGTCGGTCCGGGGCAGATAGACCACCTCGCAGTAGTCCTTCAAAAAGTCGAATTTTCCCTCCCAGTCGTCGCCCATGACAAAGACGTCCACGTTGTTGTTGACCACATCGTCGATTTTCTGCTCCCAGGTGTACTCCGGCAGCACCTCGTCCACATATCGGATCGCCTCTAAGATCTGCTTGCGGTCCTCAAAGGAATAGTAGGCCTTTTTGCCCTTCCCC
Source organism: uncultured Lachnospiraceae bacterium (assembly GCA_947589175.1). GTDB lineage: Bacteria > Bacillota > Clostridia > Lachnospirales > Lachnospiraceae > Eubacterium_F. Next base: position 2,565 of record CANPZR010000198.1, read on the forward strand.
GCGTTGAACTCATCCGACGAGACCACCACGATCAGATAGTCGCCTAGCGCCTTCGCCCTGCGGAGCAGGTTAATATGACCTACATGGAGCAGATCAAATGTCCCGTATGTGATTACCTTCTTCATTCTCTTATCCTCCTGCTTCTTTTAATATTCCATCTCCTGCTGATCCTCTAACTCACGCATCTCCCGGATCTCCCGCTGCTCCTCCAGCTCTAAGAGATTCTTCTCCAGCCGGTCGTCCATCTTCGCCTCATAAAAGCAGGCCACGTCCTCCGCCGACCCCTGGGCGATAATCCGTCCGTGCTCCAACAGGATGCACTTGTTGCACATCCGGCGGATCTGGCTGGTCGAGTGGGACACAAAGAGCACCGTCACGCCCTTGTCGAACATCCCCTGCAGCCGCCTCTCGCACTTGCGGCGGAACTTCGCGTCTCCCACGCTGAGCACCTCGTCCAGAATCAGTATATCCGGCTCCACCACCGTGGCCACGGAAAATCCCAGGCGCGCCCTCATACCGGAGGAATAATTTTTCACCGGCACGTCGATAAAACTGCCCAGCTCCGAAAATTCGACAATCTGGTCGTATTTTTTCTTCAAAAAATCCCGGTTGTAGCCCAGCATGGCCCCGTAGAGGTAAATGTTCTCACTTCCGGTGTACTGCCTGTCAAAACCGGCTCCCAGCTCCAGAAGCGGGGCAATCCTCCCGTTGGTGGTGACCGTGCCGCTGGTGGCCTTCAGCACGCCGGACACGATTTTGAGCAGCGTGCTCTTGCCGGCCCCGTTGAGGCCCATGATGCCCAGCCTGTCTCCCTTTTTCACCTGGAAGCTCACATCGCGCAGCGCCCAGAACTCCTGGAACATCAGCTCCTTTTTCAACATCTTTATCATATATTCTTTGACATTATCCACTTTTTCCGAACTCAAATTGAACTTCATGCTGACATGGTCCACCTTGATCGCCGGTTTTCCTTTTCCCATATGTGACTCACCTCGCTATTCATCCTAAATATACATAATGAAATCATCCTGCTTCCGATAGAATATAAACAGGCCCACTATCATTGTTCCCGCGGCGAACACCGACGTATACATCAAAAGTTTCATATCGAAGGGCTGTCCAAAAAACGTCCGCCGGAAATTGTTGATAATGCCGAACAGCGGGTTCAGCTTGACAAACCGCTGGGTGCCCTTTCCCATCTTGTCCACGAAGTAAAAAATGGCGCTGCAGTACATAATCAGCATCAGGACCACGCTCCAGAGATACTCCACGTCCCGGAAAAACACATTCAGCGTCGATAAAATCATCCCCACTCCCATGGCCAGCACGAGCAGGTTAAGAAGCGGTATGACGGACAAAAACATATAGGCGTTCAGCGGCGCCCCGTATTTCCCCGTACACAGGAAGAAGATCAGCACGCCGAACAGCACGAGCAGCGATATGATGAAAATTATAAAGTTGGCTATGATCCCCGAAAACGGATAAATATACTTGGGCACATACACCTTCTTGATCATGGCCCCGTTTCTCCGAATCGACTTCATGGAGCTGTTGGTCGAGGAGGAAAAAAAGGAATACAAAAGCCGCCCCGTCAGCACATACAGCGGAAACGGAACTCCCTCGAAGGCCGCGTCAGTGCTGTCCCTCCCTAAGAGGCTGCCGAACACCACCGTCAGCACGATCATGGTCAGAAGCGGCTCAATCAGCGTCCAGAGGATTCCCAGGTAGGACCGCCTGTAGCGGAGCTTGATATCCTTTTTCACTAACTGCCCCAGCAAATACATGTATTTGCGAAAATTATCCACAAACTGCTTCATTCTTTCATAACCCATCCTTTTTATTTATTCGATCAGATTGCCAGACGCCTCTCCGATCTCCCCTATATCACGGATTTCTCCGCGCCCTCGAAATCCTAAAACGCTTTCCGGCGTCTTATGGATCTTGATTTTGACCCTGGTATCATTTGATTATAGCATTATACGTCGGATTTCGTCAACCATTCTCGAAAACTTTATAACACATTATTGACATATTTTGTTCTTATGGTATATTAAATATAATATTAGGCATTTATTTTACATTTTATTTATTCATGTTTTATTTATAAGAAGGGAGAATGGAGAATACAGCATGTATAATATGGAAAAACAGCACAAGCTGGGCAAGCTCCACGCGCTGGAGCGCATTTGTATGCTTTTGGACGAGGATTCCTTCCGGGAGATCGGCTCCAATATCACCAATCTGGAGGACGCCTTCAACATCAAAAAGGGACAGTTTCCCTACGACGGCGTCATCACGGGCTACGGCACCATCGGCGGCCAGAAGGTAGTCATCTACTCCGAGGACTTCACCGTGATCGGGGGAACGCTCGGAAAGCAGCACGGTTTTAAAATCGCCAACGCCATCAAGATGGCCATTGAGAACCGCTGCCCGGTCATCGGCATCAACGACTCCGGCGGCGCCCGGATCCAGGAGGGCGTCAACGCCCTGGCCGGATACGGGGAGATTTTCTACTACAATACCATGGCCTCCGGCTACATCCCCCAGATATCCATTATCGCCGGGAACTGCGCCGGCGGCGCCGTCTACTCGCCGGGCATCACGGACTTTATTTTTGTGATCGACAACATCAGCCAGATGTTCGTCACCGGACCCAAGGTCATCAAGAGCGTGACCAACGAGGACATCACCGCCGAGG